>JAPYUD010000275.1:0-5252 GCA_029936215.1 Pirellulaceae bacterium
CCTGTCTGCTTCCGCCAGCGAGTCAATCGCCGTATTGAGTGCCTGGCGGTCGAGCCCTTCCCGGTTGACACTAAATGCCCCTATCTTGGGAAGTACCCAGGCCATCAAACGCCCCTGGTTGAAAAGGTGCCAGCTGGCCATCGCATAGACCAGGCAGTCTACCTCCCTGGCCAGCCACCCCATCACCAGCGGATCACCAATCCGGGGGTGGTTCGGAGTTATCAGCACGCCGTGCCCCTCATCGAGCGACCGCCGCAGCCGATCAACATTGCGACACTCGAAACGCTCAATGCCCTCGTTCTTCCTGAGCCACCCGCCGAACAGGTTGAGATCACGGATCCAGGTGGGTAGCCAATTGCCGCGATGTGGCGGGACAAACTTGTATGGCTTCTCGATGATTATCTTCTGCACGGTTGCCCTTTCAATCCTGATAACCGTGAGGATGGCTGCGATGCCAGTCCCAGGCTGTCTGGATGATCTGCTCGATATCGGTATAGCGAGGTTCCCAGTCCAGCACCTGCCGGGCAAGGCTGGCATCGGCGACAAGGATCGGTGGATCTCCGGGCCGACGTTCTCCTTCCACAACCGGGATCTCGCATCCGGTCACCCGCTGGCTCGCCTCCACGATCTCTCGCACACTGTTCCCACAGCCGGTTCCCAGGTTCAGACGCAGGCCCTCTCCTTCCTGGAGCCGGTCAAGGGCAGCCAGGTGGGCCTGGGCCAGGTCGTCGACATGGACGTAGTCCCGCACACAGGTCCCGTCGGGCGTCGAGTAGTCACTCCCGAAAATCGTGATCTGGTCCCGTTGTCCCAGTGCGACCTGGAGCACGATCGGGATCAGGTGTGTTTCGGGATCATGGTCCTCGCCCAGGTCACCATCCGGATGCGCCCCTGCGGCATTGAAATATCGAAGCGCGGCGTAGGCAAGGCCATAGGCCGAGGCATAATCGGCCAACACTTTCTCGATCACCAGCTTGGTGAATCCATACGGATTGATCGGCTGCTGCGGTTCCTTTTCAGTGATCGGGATCGTTTCCGGTTCACCATAGGTGGCTGTGGTACTGGAAAAGATGAAACGTTTGACACCTGCCCGCCTCATCGCCTCGAGCAGGGAGAAGGCACCAAGGACATTGTTGTTGTAGTAGCTGGCCGGGTCACTGACCGATTCCCCAACCTGGGTCAGGGCAGCAAAATGCATGACCGCGTCAACCGACTTCTCGCGAAGGACCTGCTCAATCAACTCCCCGTCATGCAGATCCCCTTCGATCAGCCGCCCCTCGGCCACCGCCTCGCGATGCCCGAGCGAGAGGTTGTCATAAACCCAGACCTCGTGTCCCGCGGCGGCCAGCATGCGAGACGCATGGGATCCAACGTAGCCCGCTCCACCGGTCACAAGAATAATCATCGACTTCTTACTTTCTTTCCGTCTGGGCAACTCGTGGCGGAAGGGGCCTGCACTGGAATCGTCCGGCAGTTATCTATCGTTCAGGCGATGATCTGGTGAATCGGGTGGCCGAAATCAATTTCCAGTCGCTTGTGACCTGGCACTTCCATCTCTTTCGGGTCCAGCCCGAGTTGATGCAAAATGGTCGCATGGACATCGGTAACATAGTGCCGGTTTTCCACGGCATGAAATCCTATCTCGTCTGTCGCACCATGAGCGATACCACCTTTCAGGCCACCTCCGGCCATCCACACCGAAAAGCCGTAAGGGTGATGATCCCGGCCATCCGACCGTTCCGCACCGGGCGTGCGCCCAAATTCGGTAGCCCAAACGACGATTGTCTCATCCAGCATGCCACGCTGCTTCAGGTCCTTGAGCAAACCGGCAATCGGCTTGTCCACTCGCCCACAATTGCGTGTATGGTTGTCTTTGAGTTTGCTATGAGCATCCCAGCCACCTCCTCCACCACCGCCGTCATAAATCTGTACAAACCGCACACCTTGTTCAACAAGCCGGCGTGCTGCAAGCGCCTGTTGGCCCATTCCCTGGGTGGCCTTGTCATTCATCCCGTACAGATCGAGGGTCGCTTGAGTTTCCGCACTGAAATCGACAATTTTCGGCACTGACATCTGCATTCGAAATGCCAGCTCATGCGCCTTGATCCGTGCTCGCAACTTGGCATCATGCGGATATTCAACAGTCGTCAGTTCATTCAGGTCCCGCAACAAATCAAGCTGGTGCCGACGTTCTTTTAAGCCAATCTGGTTTCCCGGCGTGCCGAATGGCAATGGGTTTCGGGGATTAATTGCCATCCGAACACCTGAATGCTCAGGACCCAGGTAGCTTCCGTCATGCGCCCCAACGCCGCCACAACAATCACCGGGTGGTGGCCCCATGACAACAAACTGCGGCAGGTTCTCGTTCAAAGTGCCGAGGCCGTAATGAACCCAGGAACCCACTGACGGATAAAATCCATCAAAGATATGACGTCCGGTGTGAAATTGCAGCTGAGCCGCATGGTCGTTGTCGGTCGTCCACATCGATCGAACCACGGCCATATCATCGATACAGTCGCCCACATGTGGCCACCAGTCGCTTACTTCAATCCCGCTCTCGCCTCGTTTGCGATATCCCGTTTGCATGGGATAGACCGTTGCCATTAAGGCCCGCGGAGTTCCAGCGAAATCTCGTACGTTTTTTCGATAAAACGGCGAATCCAGAATAGCGGACTTGTATGGCGACTCGTCGATCGTCATCCCGGCGTACTTGTTGAGTGCGGGTTTAGGATCAAAGGACTCAAGGTGACTGGTTCCGCCGTTCATGAAAAACCAGATCACACTTTTCGCCTTCGGCGCGAAGTGCGGCAATCGAGGGCTTGCAGCTGCCTGGGCATCCTGCTGCATCACTGCAGCCAACGCCAACCCCGTGAAACCCAATCCACAGTCCGACAAAAACTGCCTTCGGTGTTGTCGTCCGCAGGGGAATTCGTAATTCATATCAGTTTTTCACCTCACCGTCACAAAATCGTTGTGAAGCAGAAGCACATGGACAAGGTTCTCACGTGCGCGCATCTCAGGATCTGCTGCAGGAGCACGCCTGGCTGTTCCACCCACCAGGAATTTCTCGGTCGCATCTTCATTTAACAGTTTTTCGTGTTGCTGGAGAAATGTCTGGCAACGCACGACTTCTGCATCGGTGGGCCGTCGTGACAACACCGTCTCGAATGCGGCGATTACAAAGTCACCGTCGGTCGCCGACAACTGTTCGGCAATTAACCGGGCATTGTCCAGTGTTAAACCACTATTCATCATCGCAAGTGACTGATGGGGCACCACACTCTCTTTACGCTGGTAACATGAATTCGGATCTGCCACATCGAATACTTCCAGCATGCCCATTTTTTCATTCGGTGTATTACGGAAATAAAGACTGCGCCGAGGCACGGTTTCGCCATCTGTTTCCGGAATCTCCGGGCCACCGAGGGTCAGGTCCAGTTGACCGGACAGAGAGAGAATACTGTCCCTGACAACCTCTGCTTCCATCCGTCGTGAATTCATTCGCCAGAAGTACCTGTTCTCCGAGTCGGTCGCCCTGTCTGCTTCGTCGCCATCTCGGGTGGACATGCGATAGGTTGCCGAAAGCACAATCTGTCGCTGCAGCGGTTTCATCCGCCAATTGTTTGCAATCAATTCCGCTGCCAGCCAGTCAAGTAATTGCGGATGAGTCGGCGAGCGACCGTTGAGCCCGAAATTTGCGCTCGTCGCCACCAATGGCCGGCCAAAGTGCCGTCCCCACAAGTGATTTACGGCCACCCTGGCCGTACGCGGGTTGTCTGGACTGGCGATCCAGTTCGCCAGTGCGCTGCGGCGCCCCGTGCTGGTTTTGGGATATTGCTCACCGAGTGGCGTGAAAGAACCGGTTGGCCTGGTCACAGCCTCGCGAGCTGCCTGCAGTTTCATCTTTGCCGCGGCGAGTTTTTTCTGCGATTCCTCGTTATCGCCGGCATGGCTTAACGTGAGAACTTCGAGCTCTGCTTGAATGACCTTCGTTTCAGATTCAGCCGCTGACGCTTCCAGGGCGAGCTGATGAGCGTCCAACTTATCGCCTTGTTGGTTCTCGTCATCTTGCGTATCACCTTTCACGGAGGCAGCCAGGGCTGCCGCGAGTCGCAGTTGAACTGATTTCAAATCAGCTGCAGCGAGTTTCACGTTCAGCTCAGCGGTTTCGACTGCACGTTCTGCATCGCGCAATCGTTGTTGCATCGTTTCGAGCGTTTCGGTGTGGGCTGTTATTTTCAGTTCCAGGAACTCGGCCGACCCCTGATGAACCCATAAGGCGAATTTACCGTCTCGTCGTTCAATCGGCAGTACGTATTTCAGTTTGCGTTGGCCGTTGAGATCAATGGTCAAGCTCGACCCCAGCACCGACACATCCAGCGTTGCTTCTTCGCCAACTTTCAGTGGTGTCTTAACGATGCCCTCGGGCGGATACACCTGTGAGCCACCCGTTCGATGGAATGCCTGAACGGTCTGGCCAGCATCCCCCGTACTGGTGTAGACGTCCTGCGAATTCCCCTTGTCCAGAAAGTCGAAACTGAGCCCAATCGATCGATACGTTCCGGGCTGAAGTGGGCGGTAACGCAAGTGGAGGGTAAAGTCTCGTGGATGATTCTCCTGCGTAACAAAAGTCGCAAAACTGGTGACATCTTTTTCAATCAGCTTGTTAGCTTCGTAAACCCAGGTGCCACCAAGTGATTTCCATATCTCCGGTTTTTGAGCCGAAAAATCATCCTGCAGAAAAACGCTTTCGATTTTTGACTCGGCCGCCGGTTTATTTTCCGCAGCCACGACCTTGGCACGCTGCTGATCGGCGATGGATATGGATTCGGCGAGACTTTCTTCCGCGGCAACGAGTTCGGATTCGGCTTTACCAACAAGCGTTTCACGGACGCCCTTGCGGAGTACGGGATACCAGGCTGCCGTTGGTAACTGGACCGGCGTGATGACGATGTTATTTGCACCAAGTGATGCAGGTACGCCAGGTGTCAACGGCTTGGATTCGTCCGGATAGCGATTGTCGCCCCGCTCGAATCGGTATGTGGGCACGTCCAGCTCCTTATCGTAGACCAGCGGAATCCCGTCGCTCAGCACTTCCCCCAGCGTCGCGTCCTTTTCCGTTTTCGTCAGTACAGAGAGAGGGTCCGTACGTACATGATGAGGTTCGAAGAACGCTCGAAAACGATAATAATCCTCCTGGCTGATTGGATCGTACTTGTGGTCATGGCAACGTGCACATCGAAGCGTCAATC
>JAPYUD010000276.1:0-5245 GCA_029936215.1 Pirellulaceae bacterium
GGTTCAGGTAGAGAAAGCTGAAGGCGAATATTTCAAACAGCACAGTAAGGCCGTACAGAAGGAAATTCCAGTAACCCATTTCTTCGGCGAACAGGATAGCCGGCACGATGGTGCCTGCCGCTACGGCATGGAGTATCAGCACCCAGGGACCTCGCTGGGTGCGGTCAAAACGTTCAAACGAGTCGCTTGCCTGCATCTCTTGGATTCCTTCGATGAGAGGTAGATGATCCCCAAGATGGTACAGTATTCCCTGGCCGAAACTGCGGAGCATTATAAGCAAGTGAGTGTTTCATGACGAGTTATTGTCGTCTCGGTGATGCAACGACAGTCCTCAGCGATGATCAGCTTCGCGATGCGCTGGTCCAGGCGCTGGACCAGGTGGGTCCCTGCCGGCGGGTACTTGCCCTGCCACCGGACCTGACTCGTCTACACAGCCGGGCTGGCCAGCTGACCTGTATGGCTTGGAACCATCTGGGGGATCGACTCACCGACGTGATGCCGGCACTCGGCACCCATTTTCCCATGACCGACGAACAACTGGATCGAATGTTCCCGGGCCTGCCGCGGGACCTTGTTCGCCAGCATCGATGGCGTGAGGACGTGGTAACGATTGGTGAGGTTCCGGCCGAGTTTGTCAGCGAGGTGACCGGGGGAATCTGGTCGCGGCCCTGGCCAGCCCAGCTCAACAAGCTGGTCTGGGAGGGAGGACATGACCTGGTCCTCTCGATCGGGCAGGTCGTTCCCCACGAGGTTGTTGGCATGGCCAACTATAACAAGAACATCTTTGTCGGTACCGGGGGCGTGGCGGGCATCAACGAAAGTCACTTCATCGGTGCCGCCTATGGCATGGAACGTATGATGGGTCGCGCCGACACACCGCTGCGGCGCATCCTCAACTATGCCCAGGACAACTTCTGCCAGCACCTGCCGCTGCTTTACGTGCTGACCGTGATCGGTACCGATGACGACGGGAAACTGGTTACCCGTGGGCTTTTTATCGGGGATGATCACGACTGTTTTGAACAGGCCTGCGAGTTGTCGGTCGAGGTGAATTTCACCATGCTCGATGAACCGCTCGAGAGAGTTGTGGTTTACCTCGACCCGGAGGAATTCCACAGTACCTGGCTAGGGAACAAGTCAATTTATCGCACCCGCATGGCGATTGCCGATGCTGGGGAACTGGTCGTGCTGGCACCGGGGGTGAGAACCTTTGGCGAGGATCCCGAGATAGATCGCCTGATCCGAAAGTACGGCTACCGGACGACCCCGGAAGTGATGCGGCAGATGGAGGAGAACGAGGACCTCCGCGAGAATCTCTCGGCTGCCGCCCACCTGATCCATGGTTCACCGGAGCAGCGCTTTCGTGTGACCTACTGCCCCGGCCAACTCTCGAGGGAGGAGATCGAGTCGGTGGGTTACCAGTACGGGGACCTGGCGGCGATGTCCGCCCGATACCCGGTGGAGCAGCTGTCCGATGGCTGGCAGGAGACTGCCGACGGCGAGAGGTTCTACTTTATCCGCAACCCGGCGCTTGGACTCTGGGCCTGGAGAGGACGGCTCGGTGAATGAGACCTGTGCTCAAGGTCATCCGGAAAACCGGGGCCGGGTGCGAGCAGCCGCTGCCACCGGGTTGTACAATGGACGCCCGTGAGAATTTTTTCCCCAGGTTCCCGTGAGCATGACACCATGAAACGCCCCTCCGCCCTTTCGATCACCACGCTGTTTCTTTTCCTTGCCAGCATGCCGCTCGCTGCGCAGGATTCGGTGCGAGGTCACACGTCACTCTTTGACGGCAAGACGCTCAGTGGCTGGGTCACTCCTGATGGTGAGCCCGCCTCGGCCGGTTGGGAGGTCACCGACGGGGTGCTGCACCTGGTCGGTAATGGTTCCGGGATGATCCTCACCGACCGTGAGTACCAGGATTTCGACCTCCGCTTTGAATGGAAGATCACCGAGGGGGGGAACAGCGGAATCAAGTACCGGGTCCGCCGCTACGACGGGGCAATCCTGGGGATCGAGTACCAGTTGCTCGACGACGCCACGCACTTTGATGGCACAATTGGCAAGGGAAGCACCGGGTCGCTTTATGCACTCTATGCTCCTGTCACCGAGCATGACGAGCTTCCCACCCGGCCACCAGGTGAGTTTAACGAGAGCCGTGTCGTGGTGCGGGGGAAACGGATTACCCACTGGCTCAACGGGACCAAGCTGGTCTCGGTCCATGTCGGCAATGCCAACTGGCATGCACGGGTGGCCGAAAGCAAGTTCAAGAACCGGGATGGATTCGGAGAGAACCGGTCGGGACTGATCATGCTGCAGGAGCATGGCAGCGAGGTCTGGTTCCGTAATATCACGATCAAGCAGCTGGGGCGATCAAAGGGCCAGTAGGTCTACGTCAGCGGGAGAATTCTGCCGTGACTGACCGGGAAGGGCCGGTCGAGCCCATCGTGAATCACGGTGCGGGGGGAGATCCCCAGGCAATCGTAGATCGTGGCATGGATATCCTCGGGGCGACAGGGCCGGTCATGAGGAACCGCTGCCTTGCTGTCGCTGCTGCCGTAGACCTGGCCACCCTGGATCCCTCCGCCGGCCATCACCAGCGAGTAGACACCGGGATAATGGTCCCGGCCGGCATTCCCGTTGATCTTCGGTGTGCGGCCAAAATCGGTGAGCATCACGACCAGTGTTTCATCCAGCATGCCACGGTTTTCCAGGTCCACCAGCAGCGAGGAAAAACCCTGGTCAAAGACCGGCAGCAAGCGGTTCTTGAGCCGGTTGAAATTGTCCCCGTGCGTATCCCACATGTCGCCCGATCCACCATTGAGATCCCCGGCCGAGCAGCAGACCTGGACAATCGGGACTCCCGCCTCCACCAGCCGGCGGGCTAGCAGCAGGCTCTGGCCACCAATGTGGTCACCGTAGGACTCTCGCACGCGGGGATCCTCGCGATCCAGGTCATAAGCATGCTTGACGCCATTGCTGAGCAGCATGTCGGTTGCCAGTTGTCGGAAATGGGTAAATCCGGTGAAGTCCTTTTCGGTGCTGACCGGTTGTTCCAGTGCCTTGCGTAGCGAGGTGCGAGACCCGATCCGTTCAAAATCAATGTCGGCATTCAGGTCCAGTACCTCCGAACCAAGGGTTCGCGAGACACCTCCCCAGGCTTTGCCCGCCGGGGTCCGCAGGACGATCGGGTCGTACTTGATTCCCAGCCAGCCACCATACTCACCCGCCTGCAGAGTACCGTTGTCGACCAGCGGGTAAGGGAGCCGGACAGCCCCGGGGACACCTCGTGGGGCGGGACGGAGCCTGGAGACGACGGCTGCCAGGCTGGGCCATTGATCCGCGGTGGGAGGCAGGTTCACCGCCGTCGTCGCTGCCGGTGGGGCATGGCCGGTGAGGTTGTAGAACATCCCCTTGCCATGGGCAGAACTCTCGTGGTGTACCGACCGGATCACGGCCAGCTTGTCCATCTGTGCAGCCAGCAGTGGAATATGTTCTCCCACGCGAATTCCTGGGACCACCGTGTCGATCGGTGAAAACGTGCTGCGAATACCCTGCGGGGCCTCGGGCTTGATGTCAAAGGTCTCGTGGTGGCTGATGCCTCCCCAGCAGTAGATCACGATGCACTGCTTGGCCTTGCCCGCGGTGACGGCCAGCTTGTCGGCACGGGCCTGCTGCTGAAGTTGCAGCCAGCCGGGGAGTGAAAGTCCCAACGCACCGGCTCCCGTCTGGAGCATGCGGCGTCGTGTGAAGTGGTCGGGTTGGCTCATTGATCGTTGATAATAAACGAGGAATTCATCGGGGATCAACTAGACATATTATAGCGACAGTTCTCCATCATGCTTATCGCAAATTACAGGGGATCCGCTTGAGCATCGATTCGTGCGATCCAGAAGACTTTCCCCTCACGGAGACGTGGAAGGAGCCATTTCCACGACTTTTCCGCTGCGGGATGACTGGTCAAGAGCATCCACAACTCGCTGGTTGTCGATCGTGATTTGTGGCCAGTGATCATCCAGTTCCCCGCTCCGCACGATCTGGCAGAAATGATCGACCATGCATTCTTCCTGGATCAAGGGCTCGGAAACGTGTTCCGTTGAAGCTCCCTCGGCATCATGGGTCCAGTATCGCGGCCGGGCCGGATCCCAGGGAGCCAGGAAGTCATCGCAGACCACCGTTCCCTCGGTTCCCGTGATCTCCAGCCACTTACGGAGGGTGAGGTTGAAGGCACAGTCGAAACTGGCGATCGCGTCGCCGGGGTACCAGAGTGTCGCACTGAACCGCATGTCGACATCGTTTACGTACTGGCCACTTCCCAGTACCCGCTCGGGCAACGATCCGAAAGCCCACAGGGTGGCGCGGATGTTGTACCAGCCCAGGTCCATCAGGGATCCACCCCCGCGCTGCCGGTCATAGCGAAGTTCGTCCTCGATCGGGTTGAGCATGATTGTGAAGGCGGAGGTGACACGAGACAATTCTCCCAGTTGTCCTGATCCGAGAAACTGCTTCATCTCCCTCGCCCGCGGACTGTGGACCCACATCGTGGAGTCCATCAGTTGCACGTTGTTTTCCCGGCAGGCAGCTGCCATTTCCTCTGCCTGGCTGGCATTCATGGCGATCGGTTTTTCACAGAGCACGTGCTTTCCGTGCTCGGCTGCCTTGATCGTCCACTCGTGGTGCATCGATGGCGGGAGGGGAATGTAGATGGCATCCAGCTGGTCGTTTTCCAGCAAGGCCTGGTAGCCCTCGGTACTCTCGGGAATATCGTGCTCGGCTCCCCAGCTGGCTGCCTGCTCGCCGCTGCGGCTGGCAATCACGTGTGCCTCGGCACCCGCCACCGCGTGGATGGCGCGCGAAACACGCGTTGCGATGCGGGCCGTTCCCATGATGCCCCAGCGTACGATCTGTAACTCGTCGTTCATGGTCGAACTTTCCTGCTCGGGGTGTGTGCCACGACTGGACGTAATTTAACCCTATTGCCCGGCTGTTTCACCCATGGGGAGCCCCGGTGACTTGTATCGTGCACTGGGCGATGAAATAATCGACCGCGAGAGAAGTAAACTCAGCAAGGGAGAAGCCGATGCCGGGGATCCATGTTTGTTCATGTCGTATGGGGTTCATTGCCCTTCTGCTCACGTACCTGTCGATCTCGTCGCCAGTCGCAGCGGAGCCAACCGATGCAGAGGAAGCGGTACGTGTTGCGGTCTACACGGGTGGAGGAACCGGCAAGAGCAAGGTCAACCTG
>JAPYUD010000277.1:0-5239 GCA_029936215.1 Pirellulaceae bacterium
GAGTTGTAGCCGCCGCCAAAATAGAGTCGGCCGGTCCGGGCTTCCTCGACATGAATATCAAAGGGGACGACGTTGAGCGGGGCATGAGAATCCCATAGCGGGATCACCTTGTCATTCGAATCGTCACTCGTTCGGTCACGCAGTTCCAGGCCGTCCGGGTTTGGATTCGATTCCTCGGCTGCCTGGGCCAGGACGATGTTGGGATTGGGTGCGGGTTCAGTTGTTGTCCCATCCGGTTGTTGTCCGCGGATGGTCACGGAATGGTTCTGAACAGGTTCGACCATCTCTGCTACTGCAGGTTGTTCCTGGCGGGGAGGTGCCGTCGAGTAAAGGGGAGCTCGAGAGGCAGTGGCACCGGCACATCCTGCCAGCAGGCTGGCAAGGGTGATTTGCATGACAGCAGCGGCCCATCGGCCAGGTGCTGGAACATGTTCTCGCTGGGAAGCGTATCTGTTTTTATGCCGTGTCACTGGTTTCCCCTTGATAAAAACGGTTCGAGGGGCTGCCAGAGGGAGCCACGATCGATGGTGTTGCCTTTTGTCGAGGGGCTCTGTCCACGCACCGTGTCATTCTTCGACGATGAATCGGTATTGGGATCCTTGCCTTCTTCCATGTCACCTTCTGGTGGCCGGGCAATCCTCGGAACGTCTGGTGTCATTCTTGGGGGCTGAATGACAATTCTCGGAGGTGTTCCAAGGGCCGGGTTGTTAATGAACAGCTGTGAGTGTTTCAGCAGCCGCTCGGCGGTACGGACCTTGCGGTTGTTAATGAGATCTCCGGGAGTGAAGGCAAGCCGGTTGAGGATGACGTCCTGGCGAGTATGGGTGACCTCTCCATCGACATGGACGTTGATTTTTCCGACCCGGAACTGCTCTCCTTCCTTGATGTTGAAGAACAGGTCCAGTTCCCCCGGCTCCTCGGTGAAACGTGGATCGGGAACCACGCTGGCATAGATGTAGCCATACATGCCATACAGGTCCTTTATTTTCGTCACCCCCCGGTTCATCTTGCCGAGGTTAAAATAATCACCCGCTGCGAGTTCCAGCTGTTGCTTGAGGGCAGTCGAATCGAAGACCTGCTGGCCCTGGATCTGCAGGCTGCGAACCCGGTAGCGAGGACCCTCGTCGATCACGTAGGTAATGGTGAGCCACTGCCCACTTTCGTCAAAATCGAGTTGCCTTCCGACGCGTGTCTGGAAGAAGCCGAGACTGCGGTAGTACGCTGTGATCCGTTCGGCATCCTTCTCTATTTTCACGTAGTCCACATGTCCACCATAGAGTCCTCCCAGCCATCCCGGTGAGGCATTGACTTGTGTTCTTAATCTCGCCTCGGTTGCCAGGTTTGGATCATTTCCGACAAATCGAACCGAGTCTATTTTCTGGCGATAACCCTCGCTGATGGAGTAAACGATATCCCGCTCTCCAGCTTCGATCCCCTCGCGAATGACCACCGTGGCCTGGGGAAATCCTTTTTCCTTGTACAGTTCCTGCAGCCGCCGTCGACCATCCTCTACGGCATAGCTGTTGAGGGCACCACCGATCTCGAGGCTTGCTTCCTTGGTGAGTTTCTTGTCATCAATACCCCGGTTTCCGATAAAGCGAACACTGGCGATCGTCGGTCGTTCAAAGATCTCGAAAATGACGACCAGACCTCCGCCACTGCGACGGGTCAGTACTCGTACATCCCGCACCAGCCCTGAATTGAAGAGACGACGAACATCGGCCTGGACAAGCCGTGATTCGAAGGCTCGGTCCGGCCGTGTCTGGACCATGGCACGTAATTTCTGCTCGCTCAGCTGGTTCTGTCCTTTGAACTGGATGGCAATGATCGGTAGTCCTTCCCGGACAGCTGTGTCGGTGGTTCCTGGCTCTGCAGGTGCCAGTTGCTGGGCATGTAATCGGGGTATCCCTGCCGCTAGCAATGCCAAGCCTGTCGTCAGCAGGCAGATCAGGACCCCTGGTGGGGAATCATGCAATGTGGATTTCATGGACAACCTGGAAGTTGGCAATCGCGCGAAGCGCCGGTTGCCATGGCATGGGTGATGGGATGGATCGGCCGGGTATGGTAATTGCCGACTAAAGAAGGGAATTGTCGCTAAAAAGTCCATTCAAGGACTGCGTAGAAATACTCGAATCGGCTGTCTTGGGCAAGGTGGATTCCAGCAGAGTGGTACAGGAGGAGAAAATCTCCATCGATTTGTCTTGATCTGCAGTATTCTCTCTCACTACGATATCTCCCTCTCTTCAGGCGCCATGCCAAAGGAGTTTCTCATGGATTGTTATTCACTTTTTGCACAAGTCCCGCTTGGTACGTTTGCCGTTACGCGACTGGCGCGATCTGTGCAGATGCAGTTGGAACCGGAACTCGGAAGCGGCGGTGCCTGGCTGACGATCGGGAGTGGTTGTACGATCCTCGTGATGCTCATCACGTTCTGTCTGCATGCCGCTTACAAGAAGGTCTACCAGGCGATGGAGGATGATCCGGATGATTATCCTCGTTACCCCTCCTGCCTGCTTGGAGCGGTCGTCATTATCGCAACGGCAACAATCGGCCTGGAACTGGCCGCCAGGATACCAGCCTGGGCGGGTGGCACCGGCAGCGGGCTGGTTATTTTCGAGGCCTTTGCGCTGGGAACTTTTGTTACCGCGCTGGCAGTGCACTTGATGAACGTGCAGGGACTGGTGATCGTCATGCGGCGCGCCTGGCACTGTAGCGGTGCGGCGGCACTCATCTTCTATTCGCTGTTTTCTCTTGTCGGCCTGTTTATCATGGCGGTGGGGCTGAACGTACTGAAGTTCTGCCGACCTGACCTGATGGAGGGAATCCTGGAATTGTGGAATTAATCCACAGGCGGGATCGTCCACGGTTGGGAAGAAGCACGTGGTTACAGGAAGCTAGAACTCTTCCTCGTCGGTCGCATTGTAGTTATCGAATGCTTCCATCCTCACCGGGGCCTTGTCGTGGAACCGCGTATAGGTTTTTTCCCAGACAAGCTCGATTTCTCCGACCGGCCCGTTTCGCTGCTTTGAGATAATAAGCTCTGCCTGGCCGGCATACTGCTGCTGTTCCTCTCCGCGGTGAAAGTACTCCTCCCGGTGAATGAACATCACCACATCGGCATCCTGTTCAATCGCACCCGATTCACGCAGGTGACTAAGCCGGGGCCGGTGGTCGCGGCTATCCTCTGCCTGCCGGTTTAACTGGGCAAGGCAGAGTACAGGGACATCCAGGTCCCGTGCGAGCCCCTTGAGTCGCCGGGCAATCCTGGCCACCTGTTCCTGCCGAGGGTCCCTTGTGTTGTCCGGTTCAATGAGTTGAAGGTAGTCGATAACGATCAGGCCGAGATTGTCATGGCGACGGAGAATTCGCCTCGCTGCAGCTGCGATTTCTCCAACAGTCCGACTGGGTGAGTCATCGACAAAGAGCGGAGTCTGGCTGATCTCGCCTGCTTTTTCTACCAGTCGCTGACGATCCTCGGCAGAGATGGAGCCATTACGGAGACGGTGACTGTTCACGCGAGCCGCACTACACAAGAGGCGGTCGGCAAGTTCCATCGATGACATTTCCAGGCTGATGAAGAGCACAGGATGTTGCCCAAGCACGGCGACGTTTTCCGCAATGTTCATTGCCAGGGCAGTTTTCCCCATACTGGGGCGTGCCGCCAGGATGTTGAGTTCCGAGTTGTGAAGTCCCCCGGTCAGGTTGTCGTAATCCGAGAAATGAGTTTCCACACCCCCCACGACCTGCTCACCGCTCATGCGGGTCTCCATGCGATCCATGGCGCGGTGCAGAATGTCATTGATCGGGCTTACCGTGCCGCTTCCCCGCCGGTCAACAATACTGAAAATGCGTTGTTCCGCCTGGTTGAGCAGTTCGCGTGCGTCGCCTGCTTGCTCGTACGCGTCTTGCAGGATTCCAGTGCTGGTATCAATCAGGGAACGCAACGTTGACTTTTCCCGCACGATATTCGCGTAATAAATAGCATGGGCCGCGTTGGGTACGGACTGGCCAATTTCACCAAGGTAGGCCGCTCCCCCGATTGCTTCAAAATCACCGGACTTCTTTAGCCTGTCGACCAGCAAGGTGGAATCAATCTTGTGGCCACCATCATGCATGGCGGAGACATTCTCGTAGAGACGGCGGTTCGCATTGTCGAAGAAGTCCTCGGCCCGCAGGATGGGAATGACGTCATCTATCACGTCGGGCTTGAGGAGGATACTTCCCAGGACTCCCTGTTCCGCACGGAGGTCAACCGGGAGCTGCCGATCAAAGATCTCCGGCGATGATGACTGGCTGTCGGGAGCCGGTTGTATCCTCGGTGCGTTTGCCATGACGCGGCATCCCTGCGGAGGCGTGGAGAGAAGTCAGTACCGAGGCCATCATATCGAATGGAGCGGCAATGGCAAGATACCGGAAGCTCTCCGGGATGCTCAACCGGCCCCTGGCAGGCAGTTACTCTTCCTCGCTGGCGACAACCCAGAACTTGACCTCGCCTTCGACTTCCGAATGCAGGCGGACCACCGCGGTATAAAGTCCCAGCTCGCGGATCGCTCCCTGGAGGATGATCATTTCCTCGGCCAAGTTAAAGCCGGCAGCCTTAAATTCGCCGACAATCTCCGCGGGCCCAACACTTCCGTAGAGGTGCCCTTCCTCGTTCGCCTTGGCCTCAATCATGATGCTCTGCTCCGCCAGTTTGGCGAGTTCGCTGCGGAGACCCGAGAGTCGCTGGGACTCAATGTCCAGCAACTTTATCTTGTGCTTTTCTACCATGCGGACGTGGTGATCGCTTGCCACGGTCGCGTAACCAAAGGGGATCAGGTAGTTGTTGGCAAACCCCGCTTTGACTTCGACAAGGTCACCCTGCTTGCCGAGATTGTCTACCGAGTGGATCAGTAGCAGTTGCACCCCACCATTTGGTCCCTTGGGAAGTCGCTTTGCACGACGTTGCTTTAGCTGCTTTTGAACCATTTTTCTTTTCCTCTGACTTGCTAACCGTTACCTGTCATGTTCCATCCTTGTAACACCAGATTACCCCAATCCCCGATTGTCAAAAAGGGGACAGAGCGTAACGGGGCGATCGATTGGAGACGCGCATGCTTCCGAAACCTGCTGTCGTAACAGGATCAGAAGGGAATATCGCCATCCGGTGGAGTACTGGACGGTTGCGAGGTAGTTTCTGCCGGAGCACTGTAAGAACCCTCGGAATTTTCAGAGGAACCACCCTGGCCACCCCCTTCTC
>JAPYUD010000278.1:0-5236 GCA_029936215.1 Pirellulaceae bacterium
TCCGGCCATGCCGGCCCTCCTGGCTTATTACTTCGTGCCGCCTGCTGCTCGATCAGCTTGACCGAGGTCCGGAAGGCAACGGCCGAGCTTAACACCACCGATTCCAATCGCCGATATTTACTTTCAGAAATTCCATTGGCGGAATAGAAGGCATCATCATTCGTAAATCTGCCGGACTTTTTCTCTTCCACCGTCCGCCAGTGCCCTGGCATCTTCTCCAGGAATGTCTCCAGCTCAATACTTGGCAGCGGCGGGTGACCTGCTGCATACATCTCGTGGGTTACCACGCGGTTCTGGGAGACATCACCAATGTGACAGGAGAAACAGATGCTTGCCCGAGTCACGGGGTTACGAATGTCACTCATCCCGAGTCCTACTTTTGTTTCAGGCAATTCTGCTCGCCAGCGAACACTCCTGTGTTTCGTATCCCATAAAGAACTCGCACCGTGGCAGGATTCACAGGTGACACCCGATTCCTTGTAGACCGTCCTGGCAGCTTCAGTCCCGCCATTTGTCTTGAGCCAGTGTGGGTTGGAGTGACAACTGGTGCACTGGTCGGCCATTGCCAGCTTCTCGATGCCCAGGATTTCAAGCATCTGCTTGCCCAGATCTGTGTCTCGAACATTGGTAAAAGCGCGGGCGTGTTTATCCTTGAAAACCCAGTTCTCAGCCTCGGTAAGGTTAATGAAGAAATCTGTCTTCTTTCTTTCCTTGGCGGCAGGTGAAGGTACTTCATGGCAGTCAAAGCAGCCGGAGCTTCCCAGGTATTCCCCAACCAACGCAGATTCCTGCGAAAGAAGGACCTCAGGCCCCAGGATCAGGGCCAGCCAGGACAGAGCTACCAGAACTCGCATCTTAATTCTCCTGCTTTCCTTCCAATTGCTCCTGGAATTCAAGGATCAATTTCGGGATGTCTTCGATCACGCCGCGAAATTTCCTCGGGCTATCAAATTGCCTGCCTGCCGAGACCGGGAAGGCCAGCATGGCACGGATCTGCCTGAGTGCTTTTTCCTTTCCACGATCCCCGCTGAGCACTTGCAATGCCAGGTAGGCCTGAACCGCCCGATCCCAGTTACTTACCAGTTCTGAATTATCACTATGTCCTATCATATCAACCATCTCCTTCCGATCTGCCGTCGAGGCACGTCCGGAGAGCCAATTATCCAATCGCTGGCGGGTGGCAGCGGCAAGTTCGGCAATTTCCCGGTCATCCGGAATCACTTCTGCAGCCATCTTCCCACGCAGTTCCTGCCACGTCCGCTCAAACTCGACCGCCGCGGCATCCTCACTGTTGGCCGCCAGCCGAGAGGGCATGAAAAGATACCATTCACTGGCAGGGAGCGTGATTCTCTGGACTTCTGTCCGCTGCTGGACAACACCAAACCCTCGCTTCTGACGCCAGCTCAAGGGGGCCCCCAGGTCATGGTGACAGGAATAGCAATCGACATCGGCGAACTCCGGCCAGATGGCACCGTCCTGGCCGGCCGCAGCCGCCGAGGCACGGCGGGCAAGCTGAGCAAGTGAGGCATCGGCAGCTACCTGCTGCCCGGCCAACCAGAGTTCCAGCTCATGTTCTGCCGGGTTGTGAGCATTCTCGCGATCCCGTGTCTCTTTCCAGTGGCCAGGCATCATCGAAAGGTAGGCCGTCAACTCGAACTTGAGCGCCGGATGCCCGGCCGCAATCCAGTCGTGATTGACTTCCCTTTCTTTATCCCCCACGTGGCAGGCAACACACAACCGTGCTCGCTGGTGAGCGTCGTTCGTGTTGAACAACCCCTGGCTGGCTTTCTCCGCTACCGTCAGCCCGACGAAATCAGTGCGATAATGGGTCTTCAGCCACTTTTCTGCCGGGCCGTGACAGGTCTCGCAACTCACTCCCTCGTAAACCATGTGCTGGCCACTGGAATCTGTCGATGCTAATTCAACCGGCATCCCATGGCAGGCAATACACTTCTGCATGACCTGCCTGTATCGCTGATCATCCGGAGAGATCCCCAGGTTCCTGAAAATGGATTCTGTTTGTTCACCCGAGAGGGCAGCATGGGCACGCTGGTGGGGATCCTCTTCAAGCCACACCAGGTACTCATCACGACGCATGCGATTATCGTTTGTTGAATCCGCCCGTACGCTCCCGTGGCAAGTCGTCGAGGAACAACTGCGAGCTCCCAGGTTCCGAAACCCTTGAACAGCAGCGATCTCCCATGGCAGGGGAGGCTGGGCCACTTCCTGCTGGCCCACTGGATCCTGCCCCTCGCTGGCAGAAAAACCGGCCAGGACAACCAATGCGACAAAGATGGACAGTAACCGTAGATTCATTGGTCTGATTTTTTTCTGGCGATGGATTCGTGAATGTAATCAAGGAGTGCTGCCTCCTGGGGCGCCTCGCCATGCTCAGCTGGATGATACCGATGACACTCGGTGCAGCGGTCACTGGCGGCCCCGGAATCCGCCGTAAGGCGTCCTCCATGACATTGTCGGCATACCTGGATTGAAGGCATGAGGATGTCTCCCGCACGAACACTGGCAAGGACACCTTCCACCGGACCCGAACTTCTCTCAGCGGCCCTTGTCACATTCACGTTGTGGCATTCCGTACAGGAGAATGGTTTTTCACCATTGAGCGTGATCTTTGTATCATGGCGGTCATGACGAAAGCGAGCATGGGAGAGCCACCGCACTGGCACCTCTGGCTTGACGATCTTCCACGCCACCTTGCCACCTGTATCGACCTGTTTCTTCGTCTGGTGACAGCGCTGGCAGCCGTACATTAAATCTCCCCTGCCAGCGACAGACCCGGGCGAAAAAAGTTGGTCTTCCATGGCCAACAGTCTTTGCTCAACCCAGTCCCACTTATCCTCGGCTGTCGCTGGCTTCACCTGCTTGGCAGGATCCCGTGGCAGATCGTCGGATGGAACAAGGCGGCCTGGATTCTCCTCGATGTAATCCATTAACCGGTCCCGCAACACGCCACGAATGAGTTCGGGAGATTCGTGCGGCAGTGGTACCATTCCGGTAAGCGAACCATCGTTCGTCACCAACTGGCGAGAGAAATGCAACTGGTGACACTGCTGGCAGTGCTGCTGGTAAGTGACCGGTTTCATGTAAGCGCCCTCCTCGTCTGCCTGGTGGCAACTGGCACATTTCAGTTGTTTCTTCTTTCCCGCGTCATAGTCGGGATGGTCGGTGGGCACCAGGATCCCCTCCGGATCCAGATGAACCTCATGATTGAAGATCAGTTTGCCACGATCCTGCCATTGTCCATCCAGCCATTCTGCCACCCGGTGCAGACCATGCGCACTGACTGGCACTTCGGTTTTTCGCAGCAGGGCAATCTCCGGATGATCCGCCAGCGTTGTCACCGAGGAGGAAAAATGACGTGCCCCGGATGTTCCGGCGGACGCCAGGTCTCCGTGGCAACGAATACAATGCTGATCGGTCACCCGCGTCAGGTCGGCATCCCCCTGGTGTTCCTTGTGGCAGGCGGTGCAGTCGTCCACCATCCCCGTGGCGATGGCCGCCGGATGATGATCGGGAGCGTCATGGGAATGACACACCTTGCAGGAGTGCTGAAATGCTGCCGAATCAGAACCCACGGTCCGCTTAAGGAGATGAAAAGAAGTGTCGTGACATTTCTCGCACTTGTCTTCAAATAACCGATGTGGACTGGCAACCGGCCGCGCCTGGTAAACCTGGTTGTTGTCGCTCCAGGTCAAGAGCACCACACCAGCCAGCATCAACACGGTGACTCCCCAGCAGACTCGACGACGGAGCCTGCGATGTGGATCCTCATGACGAGTCGACTCCACGTCGAATCGTTCTCCAATCGAGTTATGGACACGCCGGTCAGCCACCAGGATTCACCATGCTTTTCGTCTGTTCCAGATCAAAAATAGACTGCCGTCGCTATGTGCACGATACCAAGCACAAGCAGGGAAATGGAAACCGGTACATGAAAAATAAGCCAGCCGTGGAGCCAGCGCTGCAGTTTCAACTGGGACATCAACTGCCTCCGTTCATCGACCGCATGCTCGACTTCCCGCACCACTTCCAGCATGTCTTCTGGCAAAACCTCACCCAGTTGAGCAAACACTCCCTCCGACTGTGTGGAATTCAATAACGGAGATCCATCCGGAACCTCTTCCGCAAGAAAGGGACGTGCCGTGTTAAGGTAGAAACTCCGCAGGATTCGCTGGGGGGAATACTCCTCGGACTCCTCGTCCGCAGGGTCAACAAACAAGCTCCCGCACGCATCGGCAACATGATCATCTGCGGTCTCTCTTAATCCTCGCGTGACAACCGGAAGCTGTTCGAATATCGCCTGCTCCGGCAAGGTCACCTTCATCAGGCGAGGGACGTATTGCTGAATTAATAGACCGATGAAACCACTCAACATGACTACCAGGTAGATCGCGATGAGACCCTGTTCGAGCGTGCCACCAAAACGAAAGCCCGTGTGAAAGAGGGTGACTGGCAGGCTCAACATTCCCAACCAGATATGCCCCTTGAGCCACCAGGCTGCCGATCCCACCTGCCACCGAGGAGCTTTCTTGCGAGCTGCAAGAAGCCCGGCAAAAACCATGAGCACCGCTGCAAGGACTCCAAATGCCAGCCCCGGCAAGCTCCCACCACGCGGCCCATCAGGCGAAAGCGCGCAATACCCAACGTAGGAAATGGTCAACAAAAAGAGGGCAGCAAGTGTTAGCAAGGCCCAACCACGATGGGATTTGTCGATGATCACGAATACACGATCAAACGGAAGAAGGCTCTGGGAAAAAGACGATATGCCCCATCATAGACCGTGACTTCTTAATTGCCAGAGTGAGTTAAAAAGAGAAAGGTTGCATTCTCTAATTGCTACAGAAGCCCCTACAACTAGAATGAACGCTTGCGGTCGTCTTTCCCATACCAGTAAAGTCCCCATGAACGACAACCTGAAAAAACTTGTCGTTAAACCGGAAGCGGAACTCGAGCTGGGCCCACGTGACATGGTGCTCAATTCCGGGGAACTCGTCGAACTGGAATTGTTTGGGAACCTGAAAAAGTCGATTTCCGTGGAAAAGTTTCCCGGTTCCATCCTGCTCCGCAACTACCAGCAGGGAGAGGTCATTTGCCGGCAAGGTGAGGCCGGCAATAGTGCCTTTTATATTGCCAGGTCAAAAGATCTGGAATCTCTTTTTGGTCGTCCCCTGAAGAACTCAGCCCAGTCCGACCAGGCCGCTGCCACAGCACATATTCT
>JAPYUD010000279.1:0-5233 GCA_029936215.1 Pirellulaceae bacterium
ATCCGAGGTACAAGAGCAGCCCCCGGCGATATTAGCTGTTTCATGGATTGTCCGCGATGAAAATTGCTCGTTACTGGGCCAAGGAAGATGCCGAAGCGGTTCAGCCCGGTGGGGCACCGATAACGCTTTCCACCTGGCGCTGGTCGGATTCGAGCCAGCAGGACGCCCAACAGAGAGCCATCGCGGCAGCACAGGATGCAGCCCGGCGGATGGAAACCGGTTCAGCTGGCGGGGCGGGGCATGGATACGGTTACCTCGACAACCCACCCCGGGAGGAAATTATCGAGGAGATCACCGGGGAAGATGGTGGCACAATCGCCACGGTGACCCGTAACCGCATGGGGTCCTTGATCCTCAATACCGATGGTCTGATGTTCATTGATATCGATACCGAATCGGCTGCCAGCGAGCCGACGGGCGGGTTTCTTTCCCGGCTGGCCAGCCTGCTCTCCTCGGCCGGCCGACGGAGAAAAAAGGCGAGAGTCAGTTCCGAGTTCGTGGTTGCCCATGGACGTGCCGGGTATGCCGATGACGAACAATCTGGCCAGATCCCGGAGGGTCCCACCGGACGGATTCTCCAGGCAGCGGCGATGTTCCCAGCCGACACTTTTCGGCTTTACCAGACCGCGGCTGGCTACCGCCTGATGCTGGTCAACCGAACAGTCTCTCCGACCAGCGAGGAATGCATAAAGATGCTCTCGAGCTTTGATTCCGATCCACTCTACCTGCGGCTGTGTGAGAAACAGGAGTGTTACCGTGCCCGGCTGACGCCCAAGCACTGGCGGTGTGAAATGGATCCGCCTCCTTTCCGGTTTCCTTTCGATAATCCAGACAAAGAGCAGGTTCAGGAGGGATGGATCAAGAAGTATGAGGAAGCGATCGAGCCGTATGCAACCTGCCGTTTCCTGCAGGAACTTGGCCCCGGCCAGACCCAGCCGGAACTGGCGCTGCTGGTGCAGGTTCACGACATGATGAGCCGGTCCGACGTCGACCCTGAATCGGTCCTTGGACTGGCGTGAATCCGGTTTCCCATCCCGGTTGGGATTAGGGCATAATAGGATGACTCCTGTAGATCGCGGTGTGGAAATTGGAGGAATCGGGTCGTGTTCACCGTCCTTGGCAATAGAGAGCGTACTGCAGGTGGCATGAGTCGCCGCAGGCTGCTCGAGGTGGGCGGTGCGGGCATGCTGGGGATGAGCCTGCCAAAAATCTGGGCGGCCGAGTCATTGCAGCCGATCCAGGCCGCCCGGGCCAAGCAGGTGATTTTTGTCTTTCTCTATGGTGGCCCAAGCCAGCTAGAGACTTTTGACATGAAGCCGGATGCTCCGAGCACGATCCGGGGCCCGTTTCAATCCATCGCATCACGAACACCGGGCCTGCGAATATGTGAGCACTTGCCACGGCTGGCTGGTATTTCCGACAAGTACTGTACGATTCGAACGGTGAATCATCCACAGAATGACCACAACGGCACCCATTTTATCCAGACCGGGCACCCCCTGCCGCCGGCCCAGCGCGGATCGGCCAACGTGGCGGCGACCGATAAGGACTGGCCAGCCTTCGGGTCGGTGATCTCTTACCTGGACCGGCAGTCTCATGGCCCGCCGGCATTCCCACCCTATGTCTACCTTCCCCGCCTTCTGGGCCACTTTGCGGGTTACGATATCAATGGCCAGTACGCCGGTTGGCTTGGCAAGGGATACAACCCGATGGCAACGCATATCCGCAAGCGTGCTCCGGACGACAATCCCTATTTTCGTGATTGCACGGATGAAGAGCTCAATTTTCGTTTCGCCGGCCTTGATCCTCGCCCGGATGTGACCCTCGACCGACTGGACAGTCGGCAGTCACTGCTGGAACAACTGGAATCAGAGAAGCGACGGCTTGACCAGGCCCGACGGGTGGTGGATTTTGGCGGCCTGAGGGAGCAGGCCATGAATATGCTGACATCCCCCGAGATTGCCAGGGCCTTCGACATCCGCCAGGAGCCCGACACGCTGCGGGATCGTTATGGACGTGACCTGTTTGGCCAGTCCCTTTTGATGAGCCGCAGGATGGTCGAGGCGGGAGCACGGTTTGTCACCGTGGCATGGGACATGGCGGTGCGTGGGGACGATACAACCAGCTGGGACAGCCACCGCAGCCTGACCCGGATTATGAAAGACCACCTGCTGCCGGGCCTCGACCGGAGCCTGCCGGTGCTGCTTGATGACCTGGATGACCGGGGCCTGCTGGATGAGACACTCGTCTTTGTCGCGGGAGAAATGGGACGGACGCCGAAGTTCCTGAACCGGGGGGCAGAGGATGGCCGGGATCACTGGACCTACTGCTTCCCGGCCCTCTTTGCCGGGGCGGGTGTGCAGGGGGGAATCACCTATGGCGAGTCCGATAGTGACGCGGGCCGGCCAGCCAGTGATCCGGTTTCACCGGCGGACCTGGCAGCGACCATCTACCAGGCACTGGGAATCTCTCCGCAGCTACGGATTCCTGATTCGCAGGGGCGTCCTGTCGCTCTTGTGGAAAACGGCCGGCCACTGGATGCGATTTTCGAGTAGGACTTTGTAAGCCTGCAGGGGGTTCGGGAACGTCGTTATACTGGAAGGTGCCTGTTTTCCAGGTCAACCGCTGTCCTTACCAGCGGGAGCGATAAGTTAACCGGAGCATTCCCGTGCCTAGAGAGTTTCCCCAGATCCAGTTCAAGAGCGAGCTGCGGCCCTCGCAGGTTGATGCGATTGAAATTGCTCGCCAGCAACTGGCCGAGGGAAAGAAGCGGCTCCACATCGTCGCTCCACCAGGATCCGGGAAAACAGTGATGGGACTCTATCTCTGGTCAATCTGCATCCGCTGTCCGGCGGTGGTGTTTTCACCCAATTCAGCAATCCAGATGCAGTGGGCCGCTCGTACCGACCTGTTTGAAGTGGAAGGGGGCCTGCCGCTGGAGTCTTTTACGAGCACAGACCCACAGCAGCTGAACCTGTTTAACTCCCTCACCTACCAGTCCGTCACGCTTCCGCGACGAGGAGGAGAGGACCTGGAAGAGACTGCCCGTGAGTGGTGGATCGAAAAATTGATCGACAAGGAGCAGGCGACCAACCCAGCGGAGGCAGAAGCCTGGATCGAGGACCTGGCGGTGCGTAACCCGGAATATTACGAGAGCCGTTTCAGTGGTTACCGGAAAAAAGTCCGTGACTGGATGGCGACCGGTGGCGATGCCATCGAGACGCTTCACCAGTCGGCGATCAAGAACCTCGAGGGACTGCGGGACAAGGAAGTGGGTCTGGTAATCCTGGACGAGTGCCATCACCTGATGGGGCACTGGGGCCGTGTACTGGCTGATGCCCAGGAAATGCTGGAGGGACCCATTATCATCGGCCTGACGGCAACTCCCCCGGACAAGAAAGGAAAGTCCATTGCTGACATCGGCCGGTATGACAACTTTTTTGGGCCGATTGACTACCAGGTCCCGTTGCCGGCTGTCGTCAAGGATGGTTACCTGGCGCCGTACCAGGACCTGGTCTATTTCGTCCGGCCCACGACCGAGGAACTGAGCTACATCGCCAATGCCGACAAGGCACTTACCGAGCTGGTGGAAGAACTCTGCAAGCCTGCCGACATTCCACTGGAGGAGGATGCCCCTCCCCCGGTGATTCCGCTACCAGACTGGATCGAAAAGGTCCTGGGAGAGTTGCGACTTGGGACCACGACCGTTTCAAGCTGGCACGAGTTTGAGCGGCGCGATGCCGTGTTTGCCGAGCACGGCCCGCTGTTCCTCAAGGCGATCGGTCGCACGCTCATGCCCCATGTCCCCGACCGTCCCTTGCCGGTGTCCTGGGACGTTCCGGGAATTCCAGACGACATTGAAACCCTCTCACCTGTACTGGACCGTTATATCCGACACGGACTTCGGCGAAGCGAGCAGCCGGCAGATCACGAGCGAGCAGTGAAGGCGATTCGCATCCTGCGATCGCTGGGAGTCCAGGTCACAGAGACGGGAACGCAGGCCTGTGCCTCGCCGATGTCTCGCGTAATGGCCTACTCCAAGAGCAAGGCCGAGGCACTGGTCCCGATCCTCACCGAGGAACAGCGTGTCCTGGGAGAGGGAATCCGGGCGGTGGTGATTACCGATTACGAGAAGACCTCGGCAGTGATCGACGAGATCCGCCACCTGCTCGACGAGGAATCGGGCGGGGCGGTTGCTGCTTTCAAGCAACTGCTTAGCGACGAGGTCACTGACCGGTTGGACCCGGTGCTGGTGACCGGATCGACCGTGCTGGTCGATGACGATCTGGTCGACAAATTCCTGGCGGCTTCCAGGCAGTGGCTTGAGGAACATGGAGGTAACGTGGAGCTAACGACTGAGGAGCATGAGGGTTTTTCCATGGTCCGGGGCAAGGGAGGGAACTGGTCACCCCGACTTTACGTGCGGATGATCACCGAACTGTTTCAACAAGGGGTCACGCGTTGCCTGGTCGGCACGCGTGGACTGCTGGGAGAGGGCTGGGATGCCAGCCGGATTAACGTGCTTCTCGATCTGACCGCGGCGACGACAACGATGACGGTAAACCAGCTACGAGGTCGCTCGATTCGGCTGGACTCCCATGCACCAGAGAAACTGGCGAACAACTGGGATGTGATCTGCCTGGCACCTGAATTTCGTAAGGGGCTGGATGACTATGCCCGTTTTGCCAAGAAACATAATGCGACTTATGGTGTCTGCGAGGATGGAGCGATCGAAAAAGGACCGGGCCATGTGCATGCGGCTTTTACACGGCTGAAGCCGGAGAAAGTCGAGGGGGCAGCCACGGCGATTAACGACGAAATGCTCAAACGCGTCGCCCGCAGGGCCGAGGCCCGTACCCAGTGGGGAATCGGCGAGCCCTACCAGGGGAAACCAGTCCAGGCGACCGAGTGTGGGGGAATTTGTGGCACGGGGAACACGGGGGGATTCCCCCCCTTCTCGAAAAACAGGATCCCCTGGTCTAACCGGTCGCTTGCCATGGCGATTGGTGAGGCGGTACTGGTATCGCTCGATGAGCTGGGCCTGATTACCAATACCGGTGTCAACTCGGTCAAGTCCAGGCAGCCCTGGAGACAGAAAGAGTCGCCACTGACGGTGCGGGAACGGGCCGGGGGATACGTCCGCATCTTCCTGGAAGATGCCGACGAGAAATCTGCCGAAGTTTTTAACCAGGCGCTAAGAGAGGTGCTGGGACCGATCGAGAATCCGCGCTAC
>JAPYUD010000280.1:0-5182 GCA_029936215.1 Pirellulaceae bacterium
CTCTTCCGCTGCCGAAAACCACTGCCCCAACAGCAGGTTCGGTGCCGCACCCGTGGGAACCTGGCAGCCTGGAGCAACATCTCGCAGGACGACACACCAGTTGGCGGCCGAGCGGGCACAATCTCTCAGCATGCCAGCAAGGACCGTGGTACTTGCACTGCCATCGAGTAATGTAAGCAACCAGCCTCCCTCGGCAGAACACTGCTCCAGGAGCGGCAACTGGATGCCCTCGAGCATCAGCACCTGGTCAGCAGGGGGCAGGTCGAGTGAGCCGAGCCGCTGCTGGTGAGCTCCCATCAGGGACCAGGGCTGGTTTTCCAGATGCAGGCGGTCCTCCAGCACTCCCATTTGCCTGAGACCTATGACCTGGTTCCGCTCCCAGGTCGGCAGCTCATCAACCATCAACTGGATATGGACGTCGTAAAGAAGAGGAAGGTCGGGACTCCAGCTACAGGGGTCAGGAAGTCGTGCACGAGCCAGCAGACTCTCGCCGGCTCCCATATCCTGCATTAAAACCTGGGCTGGCAAGGTGTGAGAATTCTCTGCCCGTGGCCCTTCGATGGAGCCTGACAGCCTCCAGCCGTTGTTCCATACCGATGCCGCTTCAAAGTCACCACTGAGCCGCGCATAGATATCAGCAGACGACCTGGTGAACTGGCCGTGAAAGAGATCCAGTCGAAAATCGTGTTCTGCTGCGTCTGGCATGACAGTCTCGTGCGTGCTCACGATTCAATCGAATGCAAAAGGTCTCGCTTGAGGGCATCCTGGAGAAACTGTCCCGTCACGGACTCTTCCACCTCGGCCAGGTCCTCGGGACGACCCACCGCTACAACCTCTCCACCCTCATCCGCCGCTCCGGGGCCGAGATCAATGATGTAATCGGCCGCCTTCATCAGTTGCAGGTTATGTTCTACCACGATCAACGAGTGGCCAACCCCCAGAAGGGCGTCAAAGCAATCAAGCAACTGGATGACATCGGAGAAATGCAGCCCGGTTGTTGGCTCATCGAGAATAAACAGCGTACGACGGCGTTTTGCCTCAGACATGTGGGCCGCCAGCTTCAATCGCTGCGACTCTCCCGCCGAGAGTGTGTTTGCAGGTTGTCCAAGCCGGAGATAATCAAGTCCCACGTCGATCAGTTGCTTGAGCTTGGTCTGGACCTTGGTCTGACCGCGAAAGAAGGAGAAAGCTCCTCGCACGGTCATATTCAGCACATCCGCGATGTTCTTGTTGCGATACCTGACCTCCAGGATCTCCTTGCGGTAACGGGCCCCCTGGCACTGGCTGCATTTCATGTAGACATCAGCAAGAAACTGCATGTCAATCTCGATGTGACCATCCCCCTTGCATGCGCTACAGCGTCCGCCATCAACATTAAAACTGAAATGGCCAGCCGTGTAGTTGTGTGTACGGGCCTCAACGGTATCAGCAAAAACCGCGCGAATGGGATCAAAAGCCTTGATATAGGTCACCGGGTTGGAACGCGGAGAGCGACCGATCGGACCCTGGTCGACCAGCACCACCTCGTCAATCTGGCCGTCACCCACGACATCGTCATACGGAAGCGGCTTGACAGAGTCCTTCTTCTTGCGCCGACAGAGTGCTCCATAGAGCGTGTCCTGAACCAGCGTACTCTTCCCGGAACCACTCACCCCGGTTACCAGGCAGAGCAGGCCCAGAGGAAATTTAACCGTCAGATCCTTGAGGTTGTTACCAGAGACACCGGAAAGTCGAATCCAGCCGCGGTTCGGCTCACGCCGCTGCTCGGTTGCCGTGATTCCGCGTCGACCGGAAAGGTATTCTCCGGTAAGGCTGGCATCCGGCTCCAGCATGGCTGCCAGGTCCCCCTGGAAGACAACACGTCCCCCGCGATCCCCGGCACCAGGACCAATCTCGACAAGCTGGTCAGCGATCTGCAACATCGATTCCTCGTGTTCCACTACCACGACCGTATTCCCTCGCTGACAGAGACCCTGGATCGCACCCGAGAGCCGGTCGACATCCTGTGGATGGAGTCCGACAGTCGGTTCATCCAGGACATAGAGCATATTGACAAGGCTCGAACCAAGAGCTGTCGTCAGGTTCACTCGCTGTGCTTCCCCACCGCTGAGTGTTCGAAGTGTCCTGTCGAGAGCCAGGTAACCGAGGCCAACCGATTCCAGGTAATGAAGGCGAGACTGCAGCTGCTCGCGAATCAAGCTGGTCACCTCTCTTTCAGTATCTGTTAAGTCAAGGTTTTCAAAGAATTTGCGAGCATTCGATATTTTCATGGCGGAAATCTCGGCGATATTCAGCCCTCCCACCCGACTTGCCAGGGACTCCGGTCGCAGGCGGGCACCGTTACAGGCTGAACAGATACGGTAGCTACGCCAGCGGCTGAGAAAGACCCTCAGGTGCATCTTGTACTTGCGACGTTCCAACCAGGCAAAGAAACCGTCCAGGCCACCAAATTCTCGCTCTTTCACACCACCGACAATGATCTTGCGATGCCTGGCTTTCAACTTGGAATAAGGAACATCGACCGGCAGGTCATAGTCATCAGCAAGTGCAAGCAGTTCTTCCAGTTCATGCCGGTAAGCTGGGGTACTCCACGGCGCGATGGCACCTTCACGGATCGATTTGGAGGGATCGGGGACCACAAGCTCCATGTCGATGTCAATGGTATTACCAAATCCCTCGCATTCCGGGCATGCTCCCAGCGGGCTGTTAAAGCTAAACAGCCGGGGTTCCGGATCCGGGTAATCGTGCTGACAGGCTTCGCATCGGAGCGAAGCACTGAAGGTTTGTCGCTGCCATGGACGTCCATCCACCGTCACCGCTGACTCGTCATCCTCCTGCGTTGCGAGCAGCACAACACACTGTGCCTGCGGGCGATCGAAAATGATCTCAAGCGAATCCCTTAGCCGTTCGCTGCTGGCCTGGCCGATAACAAGTCGATCGACAAC
Source organism: Pirellulaceae bacterium (assembly GCA_029936215.1). Lineage (GTDB taxonomy): Bacteria > Planctomycetota > Planctomycetia > Pirellulales > Pirellulaceae > SAT2750. The sequence continues at coordinate 2,946 of JAPYUD010000280.1, forward strand.
AACGGTCACGGGGATCGTTTCTTCATCCTCCCCCGACATGCCAGCTGGCTCAAACTCCGGAGCTGAGTCTCCAAGGTTGTACAACTGCCCATCGTGAATCAACCGAACAAATCCCAACTCGGGAAGCTGCGAGATCGCATCAAGGGTCGCCGACAATTCGAATCCGACCATGAAACGGGTACCATCCTCAAGCTGCTCCAGCCTGTCGGCCACCGAGTGGTCCGTATCCCGACGAACAGGATCTCCGCAGGAGAGGCAATAAACCTCTCCGATCCTGGCGAACAGCAGCCTCAGGTAATCCGCTATTTCGGTCGAGGTGCCAATCGTGGAACGACTACTCCGGCCCGTATTCTTGCGAGTCACCGCAACGGCGGCAGGAATACCATCGATTCGGTCTGCCGCCGGTTTTTCCAGCCGGTCGAGAAACTGCCGGGTGTAAGCCGAGAAGCTTTCGATATAGCGGCGCTGCCCCTCCGCGTACAGCGTGTCGAGTGCCAGGCTCGTCTTTCCACTCCCGCTAACCCCACAAATGGCAATCAGCTGGTGATGTGGCAGGTCCAGGTCGACCTCTCGAAGATTATGGACCGAGACGCCACGAAGCTGAATCTGGGAATGGCCGTTTGACGAAGACAAGCTCGACATCTCCCTTGGTGTCCCATTCTCACTCGTTAGAATCCTTCATGATACGAACCTGGAAGGGGCATTTCCAGTAGATGCCAGAAGGCCCTAGGGATCTTCGTGTCAGGGAAGGCTGGCTGTTATAATGGAGATGCCAGGAGCGTCACCCGGGGGGTTGATAGATTTCATGTCGGTTGAGGAAAAGAAATCTGCAAATCTGTTTTACCTGGCGCTGGTAGTTCTGGGTGCCCTCTTTGCCATTACCGCATCGGCTTACGGAGTGATGATGCTAGTCTCGATCCGTGAGGGAGGCATGGCAATGACAGGCACGCCCCTGGTGGAACAGCACCCGATGATGAAATTCATGGATCAATACGGTTTTCAATTGATGCTCTGGGAAATTGGACTGCTTTCTGTGGCAACCGTGCTGGCCATCACGACCGATACCCTCCGGGAACGGAGGGCAGAGTCCGCCGGACCAGCAGGTGACAGCAGGGCAGGTGGAAAGTCGTGATATGACCCAGCACATCCAGAAGCAACTCCTGGAGCTTCGAAACCAGATCCGGCAGCACGATCGCAGCTACTACCTTGAAGCAAAGCCGGTTATCAGCGATCTGGAATATGATGCGATCCTGGAGCAACTCCGGCAACTCGAATCCGACCACCCCGAGCTGGTCACCCCCGATAGTCCAACCCAGCGGATCGGGGACCAGCCGGTCGACCACCTGCAGTCTGTCGACCATCGCCTGCCGATGCTCTCAATCGACAATACCTACAACATTGAGGAGCTGGAAAAGTACGCCAGCCGCGTGGGCAACCTGGTGGATGACGAGGAGATCCCCTGGGTGGTGGAGCTCAAGGTCGATGGGGTGGCCGCCTCGGTGATCTACGAGAATGGGCTGCTGGTTCGCGGGGTCACTCGTGGCAACGGCGTGACGGGCGACGACATCACGCATAACATCCGCACGATTAGCGACGTCCCACTGCGACTTGACACCGACTCTCCCCCGGCCCTGCTGGAGGTCCGCGGGGAGGTCTACATGACCAACACGGACCTGGCCCAGCTGAACGAGCGACAAAAACAGAAAGAGGAGGCTCCCTACAAGAACACCCGAAACGCCACGGCCGGCTGTATTCGGCTGCTTGACCCTCGCATCTGTGCCGAGCGTGGGCTGCGAATGTTCTGCCATGGAACCGGCTATTGCGAGGGAATTCGCAGCAACAGCCACATGGACTTCCTCGATGAACTCCTTGATTACGGGCTTCCCGCCACTCCCCACGTGAAACGATTCACCACGTTCCAGGGCGCTGTCAAGCATTGCCAGGAACTGGCCGAGAAAATTGAAGAGCTTGATTTTGAAGTCGACGGCCTGGTCATCAAGGCCGATCGATTTGATGATCGAGAACGGCTGGGAAAAACAACCAAGAGCCCCCGCTGGGTGGTGGCCTACAAGTGGGAACGATACGAGGCGGTCACCCGTCTTAACGAGATCCAGGTGCAGGTGGGAAAAACCGGAGCGATCACTCCTGTCGCCCTGCTGGAACCCGTCGAACTGGCCGGCACAACGGTCAGCCGAGCAAGCCTCCACAACGCGGACGAGATCCTCCGCAAGGATGTC
>JAPYUD010000281.1:0-3252 GCA_029936215.1 Pirellulaceae bacterium
GTCTCAGCCGGCTCGCAGGTCAGGTGCTCACCATCGGCCGTGACCCGGAAGGTTTCTGGATCGACCGTGATCTCCGGCGTGGCATCGTTGAGTTTCATGTCCTTCTTGCCGATCGACCGGCAGCCGACCACCGGCTCCACACGCTTCTGCAGGCCATAATCTCCCGTTCCCTGCTGCTCGTGGCAGGCCTGGCTGACAAAGGCGATCGAGATCGGGCTGGCAGCCCGGCCGTAACCGCCAAACATCGGCCGCATGAAGACCGGCTGGGGAGTCGGGATGGAGGCATTCGGGTCTCCCATCTGGGCCCAGGCGATCACGCCCCCCTTGATCACCAGTTCCGGCTTAATGCCAAAAAAGGCAGGGTTCCAGAGCGTCAGGTCGGCCAGCTTGCCAACCGAGACCGATCCGATATGGTCCGCCATGCCATGGGCGATCGCCGGGTTGATCGTGTACTTGGCCACGTAACGCTTGATGCGGTGGTTGTCGTTCTCGTCGGAATCCCCCGCCAGCGGCCCCCGCTGCTGACGCATCTTGCTGGCGGTCTGCCAGGTCCGGCAGATTACCTCGCCTACCCGCCCCATCGCCTGAGAGTCGGAACCCAAGATACTGATCGCACCCAGGTCATGCAGGATATCCTCCGCAGCGATCGTCTCGCCGCGGATACGGCTCTCGGCAAAGGCCACGTCCTCCGGCAGGTTCTTGTCCAGGTGGTGACAGACCATCAACATGTCCAGGTGCTCGTCGAGCGTGTTGACCGTAAACGGCCGCGTGGGGTTGGTCGAACTGGGAAGCACGTTTGCCTCGCCGCAGACCCGCAGGATATCCGGGGCATGGCCGCCACCGGCACCCTCGGAGTGATAGGTATGGATCGTACGGCCCTTGAAAGCAGCGATCGACTGTTCGACAAAACCCGACTCGTTGAGCGTGTCGGTGTGAATTGCAACCTGGATGTCATACTGCTCGGCCACTTCCAGGCAGCAGTCAATCGTTGCCGGTGTGGTCCCCCAGTCCTCGTGCAGCTTGAGACCTACCGCACCGCCAACAATCTGCTCGGCCAGCCCTTCCGGCTTGGAGGAGTTTCCCTTGCCCAAAAAGCCAAAGTTCAGAGGCAGGTCATCGGTCGCCTGCAGCATCATGCCGATATGTGCCGCGCCAGGCGTGCAGGTGGTCGCGCAGGTCCCGGTAGCCGGGCCGGTCCCGCCCCCGAGCATCGTCGTCACACCACTGGCGATCGCCTCATCGACCTGCTGGGGACAGATAAAATGGATATGCGTGTCCAGTGCTCCGGCGGTCAGTACCAGCCCCTCGCCGGCAATCGCCTCGGTCGTTACCCCCACGATCATTCCGGAATCCACCCCCGCCATCACGTCCGGGTTTCCCGCCTTGCCGATACCAACGATACGGCCATCCTTGATCCCAATATCCGCCTTGTAGATGCCGTCGTAATCGACAACCAGGGCGTTGGTAATCACCAGGTCCAGCGCATCTGCCTGGGAAACTCCCGAGGCCTGTCCCATGCCATCCCGCAGCACCTTGCCGCCGCCAAATTTACACTCGTCTCCGTAGACCGTGAAGTCGTTTTCGACCTCGAGCGTGAGAGCGGTATCACCCAGCCGCAACCGGTCTCCGGTGGTGGGGCCAAAGATCTCCGCGTAATCGGAACGATTGATCTGGTATGCCATCGACGTGTCACCTTGTCCTTAAGTGATCCTGCTCAAACCGTCTCGTGTCCAAAACCCTGCTCGCCCAGTCGCTCGAGCGTCTCCTGCTTTCCCTCGTCACTGACCGGGCCGTCGGCCAGGTTGTTGCCACCCCGGATCACACGGTTACCGGCAATTTCCACCAGCACCACGCTCTTGGTTTCTCCCGGCTCGAATCGAACCGCCGTACCGGCCGGGATATCCAGCCGCGTGCCATAGGCCTGGTCGCGATCAAAGCTGAGCTGGGGGTTCGTCTCCACGAAGTGGTAATGGCTTCCCACCTGGATCGGTCGATCCCCGCGATTGGTAACGTCCAGAGTCACCGTTTCACGGCCCTCGTTGAGCGTGATCTTGCCGTCCGCTATGACACAGGTTCCCGGCACATCCGCTTCTTCCATCTCGCCGAACACGGACAATTCCGGCACCGGCAGGAAGCTTCCATAAAGAGCCATTTCCAGGTTGCCATCCTCGGCAGCAATCGGCTGGTGCACGGTGACCAGCTTGGTCCCATCCGGGAACGTTCCCTCGACCTGCACCTCGGCAACCATCTCCGCCACTCCCGACATTACCTGGCGACGACCCAGCAGCTGCCGGCCCTGGTCCATCAACTCGGCGACCGAGTGGCCATCGCGGATCATCTCCAGCAGCTGGCAGGCAATCAGTGCCACCGCCTCGGGATAATTCAACCTTGTCCCGCGTGCCAGCCTCTTCTGGGCCAGCACACCGGCCTGGTGCAGCATCAGTTTTTCAATTTCACGCGGTGAAAGGTGCATTTTTCCTCTCCCTCACTACCATTTTCGTTCCCACGGAGCGGCTCCCAGGAGCGGTTCTAGCCAAGATAACCTGTGGCGAAGCCGGTCGGCAACCAGTTGGGTGGAGATTCCGGCAACACGGTAAACCGCCCCGAAGTCGTGGGGACTGACCGCCTCGATCAACTCCGCCCCCTGCTCCACCGGGCTCCCGTCCAGCTCCGCGACCAGTGCCTCTGCAGCAGTTGTCGCCTGTGGCCCTGCCAGCACCATCAGGCCCAGGCAGTGAAAGCGTCCCAGCCGGAAGGGGCCATCCAGGGGTCCAATCTCGGGATCCAAAAGGAGCGTGTCAGCCAGCAGGTGTTTCTCGTCCTGGTGTACATCAATACGACTCTGGTATCGGGTGAAATCCCAGGCTTCTCCATAAGCACGTCGGCCGCTGGTGAGCCAGTCGACGATCACCAGCGAGCTGGTCGATGCAAGCTGGAAGTCCTGTTGCTGCTTGAAAATCGCATCGGCGTAACAGGTCACCGGATCCGGGGCGACCACGATCAGTGCTTCTTCTCCCAGCTTCACACTGAGCGACTGGTGGCATCCCTTCTGCTGCGGATCCCGGTAGACCTTGCTCGACGCCTGTGTCGTCAGCACGCAGCTGGCCCCGTCGTGCAGGGTCACATCCAGGTGCGTGCGATCACCGGCCACCATGCCGCCACCAAAAGTACTGGTATAGACCCAGGCGGCCTCGTGACGGCGGCGGGGTGTGAGCAGCTTGAGCGGGCTGCTGGCCTGGGAGCGGGTTACCA
>JAPYUD010000281.1:3262-5167 GCA_029936215.1 Pirellulaceae bacterium
TCATCGGTCAAGTTGGCGGTCTCTCCCTCGGCGACAACGCGTCCCCGGTTCATGATATAGAAATCGTGCCCGAACTCACGCACGAAATCGAGGTACTGTTCCACCAGCACGATGGTCACCCCCTGCACGTTAGCCAGTTCGCTCAGGACCTCACCGATATGCTGACTGATATTCGGCTGGATCCCCTCGGTCGGTTCATCCAGCAGCAGTACCTGCGGGCTTCCCACCAGCGCGCGGGCAATTGCCAGCTGTTGCTGCTGCCCGCCGGAAAGATCGCCACCCATCCGCTTGAGCATTTCCCCAAGCACCGGGAACATCTCCAGCACCTCGCCAGGAATCCTGCGGGTTGGCCGGGGGGCTGCCTCGAGTCCCACCAGCAGGTTTTCCTCGACGGTCAGGCGGGGAAAGATCTGTCGTCCCTGGGGGACTATCCCCAGTCCCGCGTGGGCACGCCGGTTGGCACGCATCGAGGTAATATCCTGGCCGGCCAGCGTGAGCGTGCCGGCAGTCGGCTTGAGCACCCCCATGATGTTCTTGAGCAGCGTGGTCTTGCCAACCCCGTTACGGCCGATCACGCAGGTAATCCTGCCCGGCTTCATCTCCATGTCGATCCCACGCAGCGTGCGGATCGAACCGTAGGAGAAAGCAAGTTGATTAATCGTCAGCATGGTTTCATTCCAGGGGCCGCTAGCGACCCAGGTAGGCCTCCACAACTCTCTCGTCCGCCTGCACTTCTTCCATCGTCCCGGAGGCCATGATCAGTCCCTCGTTCAGGACCACCACCGGGGCATTCAGCAGGCGAACAAATTCCATGTCGTGCTCAATCACGATAATGCTGTGGTCCTCCTGCAGTTCCAGCAGCAGTTCGGCGGTCAGCACCGTCTCCTCGTCGGTCAACCCCGCGGCTGGCTCATCGACCAGCAGCAATTTCGGGTCGGAGAGAATCAGCATGCTGATTTCCAGCCACTGCCGCTGGCCATGGCTGAGGAACTTGACCAGCCGGTTGGCGTCATCATCGAGGCGAACGCGCCGGAGCATCTGGAAAATCCGGTCTCGCTCCGTGCCCGAGGTGCCCCGCCAGAGGTTCCGCGTGAGGCGCTGCGAGTTGGGTAGTGCCAGTTCCATGTTCTGGAAGACGGTCAGGCTGTCGTAGATGGTGGGAGTCTGGAACTTGCGGCCCACCCCCATGAGGGCAATATCCGCCTCGCTCGCCTCGGTGATATCCTCCCCATTGAAGAGAACTCGCCCGGTCGTGGGTCTTGTTTTTCCGCTGATCACGTCGCAGAGCGTTGTCTTGCCGGCTCCATTGGGACCGATAATGACCTGCAGCATGTAATGCGGCAGGTGGAACTCCTCGATATCGAGTGCCTTGAAGCCGTCGAAGACGACTGTCAGGTCGTGAACCGAGAGGATATCGGCCTCGATCTGCGGCTTGTCTCCCTGCAGCCTTTGGATATTGGCAACCCGGCTCAGCCGTTCCTGCATCTCCAGGCCCTGGCCCTGCTGTTCCTCCTCGACCCCGTAATCACCCGCCTCGGCGCCCAGGTCGGGCACCTCACCAAACCGGTTGGCACGTGGAAAACTTTGCAGGCTCAGGATCAGCACGAGGACCGGTATCCCGGTGTACGGGACATGCCCCATCACGAGGGCAAAATAGATAGCAGCGGCCATAACCCATGCCACAAACGCAACGGTTGCCGCCCTGGGGAACGGGGCCGGCAGAAGCAGCTTGACCATCGCAACAGTGAAGAGGAAGGCAAGCAGCGGCAGCAGAAGCAGGAGCGTCTGAGGGGAAAAGAGGAATCCCAGCAGAAAAGCTGCGCCGAAAGTCAATGAACCAGTGGCAACGACAATACCAAGCACGCGGCCAATCCCTGGCCGGGCATGAACCCCGGGGTCGCCAGG
>JAPYUD010000282.1:0-5161 GCA_029936215.1 Pirellulaceae bacterium
GATTTCAACGAGGGAATTCGGCAATACGACAACAAGGGAGAACTGCTCTCACGTACCTCGCTTGAACTTGTCTGCTCCATCATGGATCAATATCCTGCGGAGCCGGTGCTCGTGCATTGTGACAAGCATGGTGGACGAAACCGTTATGCCGATCTCCTGCAGGAACTCTTTCCGGATTACCTCGTGGAGATTCATGGCGAGGGACGAGAATTGAGTTGTTACCGCTGGGGGCCACCCGGCTGTCGGCGAGAGATACGATTTGCGATGGGCGGGGAGTCTTTCCTGCCAGTGGCACTCGCATCGATGACCGCCAAGTACCTGCGAGAACTTGCCATGACCGCCTTCAATTCCTTCTGGAAGCAGCAGCAGCCGGATCTCAGGCCGACTGCGGGTTACCCGCAGGATGCCAGGCGTTTTGCCGGGGAGATTGATGAGATCCGGCAGCAGCTGGATATCGAAAACGACCTGCTCTGGCGATGTCGTTAAGCGAGTACCTTGTGGCTCTGGAGACCCCCTTCTAGACTGGAAAAATCTGGCCCTTTGTTTGCTAAGAGGTTCATGAGGATGTCCAATCCTTCTACTGGGAAACTGGATCCCGAGCAGCTGCGTGAGGATTTCCCGATCCTTGGCCGGACGGTTCATGATGGTCTTCCGCTGGTTTACCTGGACAACGCCGCCAGCACCCAGCGACCACGGCAAGTGACCGCGGCGATCGGTCGCATCGATGAGACATGTTATGCAAATGTCCACCGTGGCATCCATCTGCTTAGCGAACAGACGACCGAGGCGTATGAACAGTCTCGCGAGACAGTCGCTCGCCTGGTCGACGCCCCCCAGGCAACGGAAATTGTCTTTACCTCCGGGACCACTGCCGCGATCAACCTGGTCGCGCGCAGCTGGGGAGATGCAGAACTTGGCGCGGGAGATGAAATCCTGCTGACGGTGATGGAACATCACTCCAACATCGTTCCCTGGCAACAGCTGGCAGAGCGTACCGGGGCACGAGTCCGCTGGGTCGATATCGACGATCAGGGCCGCCTCGACATGGAATCGCTGCGTGCCCAGCTCAGCGAGCGAACTCGCCTGCTGGCAGTGACCGCTGTTTCCAATGTGCTGGGAACGATCAACCCGCTGGCCGAGATCATTGAACTGGCACACCAGCAGGGCGCGCGGGTACTGGTCGATGCGGCCCAGGCAATTCCTCACATGCCGCTCAGTGTCAGCCAGCTGGACATCGATTTTCTTGCCTTCAGCGGTCACAAGATGCTGGGGCCAACGGGAGTTGGTGTACTTTATGTGAAATCCTCGATCCTCGAGCAGATGCCGGCCTTCCTTGGTGGAGGGGGGATGATCCACCGGGTTTCCCGGGAGGGATTCGAAGTAGCCACTGTGCCGGCTCGTTTCGAAGCTGGCACACCTCCGATTTCCCAGGTGCTGGGCCTGTCGGCAGCCATTGAGTACCTGCAAGGGATCGGCCTGCAGGCGATCCATGATCACGAGCAGCAGCTTGCCGGGGCAGCCCGTGAGCAACTTTCAAAAATCGAGGGCATTCGCCTGCTTGGCCCAGGGAGCGATGAGTCCGCCGGGGTGGTTGGTTTCCTGGTCGAGGGAATTCACCCTCATGACCTGGCCCAGGCGCTCGACAGCCAGGGCGTGGCCATTCGTGCCGGCCATCATTGTGCCATGCCACTTCATGATCGGCTGGAGATTGCCGCCAGTTGCCGGGCCAGCTTTTACCTCTACAACACGCTCCAGGAAGTCGAGAGCCTGGCATCGGCGATCGAGCGGGCCTGCACGGTCTTTGGCGGATGAACGGCAGCGTTTACTCCACCCCATCCATGCCCTGCGGCTCCTGCCAGCGGCCATCCTCCAGCAGCTGGCGAAATTGCTGTACAGCTTCCCGGCGTGGCAGCCCGCGGAGAATATGGGGCCGACACTCCAGCAGCCGTTGCTGGGCCTGGTCTACAGTCATCTCGTGGGCCACCATCAGCCAGCAGAGAGCCACCGTCGCACTGCGTCCCCTTCCCGCCTTGCAGTGCACGTAGATCTTGCCCCCATCGGCAGATTTTTCCTGAATGAAACGCACTCCCTGGCAGATGTTTTCGAGCGAGGGAGGGGTGAAGTCGATGGTGGGGATCCAGAGCTGTTCAATACCGCACTGCTCGTACTGTTGTACAGGTCCCTCGTACTCCTCGCAGGTATTGACGACGGCGGTCACGCCCAGTTGATCAAGGCGTGCAACATCTCGAGCAAAGGGGCGAGCTCCGAGGATCACGTGGTCGTCGATGGGATCCCACCAGTGACGGATACGAAGCACGCGGCCCAGTAGTACGTTCCAGGCCAGCGAGGGATAAAACAGGAGGTGGGCGATAAGCCATCGCATGCAGGTTTCGCTTCTAGCCAGGAGGTGATTTTCTTGGGTCCAGTATCGATTATGATGGTGATCGTGGCTGGGATTGTCCATCGGACTACGAGAGAATCCAGCCTTCACGTGTGGAGAATCTCATGGCTCTTGCGGGTGTTATTTTTGACTTGGACGGGACCCTCGTCGATTCCGGGCTGGATTTTGAACAGATCCGTGCTGACATGGGTCTTGCGTCGGGCGCCCCGATCCTGGAATCACTGGAATCCATGGATCCCGCGGGCCGCAGTAAGGCCGAGCAGGTCCTGTTTGAGCATGAGCAGCAGGGGGTGAGGCGGGCATCGCCCTACCCGGGAGTCCTCGATCTGCTTGGACAGCTGGTGGAGCATGGCCTGCCACTGGCGATCCTGACTCGTAACCGTGGCGACTGTGCGCGTGCGACTCTTTTAGCGACCCTGCCAGCATGCTGGGACAATGTGATTTCCCGGGATGACGGCCCGATCAAACCATCTCCCTGGGGGATCCACCAGATCTGCTCTGACTGGCAGGTGGAGCCTTCCAGGGTGGTGATGATCGGGGACTATGTTTTTGATATCGAGGCGGGTCAGCAGGCCGGGGCACGAACCGCCCTTTTTGTCCGGGGCCGGGATCGGGAGAGCCTGGCAGGTGTGGAAATCGCTGACTACCTGTTCGATTGCTTTACCGATGCGACGTTGCTCGACTGGCTGCTCAAACCGCTCTAGGGTGATCTTTTGCATCCTGATAGAATTCCCCCCTGCTGCTTCCTCGGAGGAGCAGGGTGAGACGCCGAAGGATTTCCAGGGATGGTTTCGATGGCACGCTTCCCCACCCACCTGTCACTGTTGCTATTGTTGCTGACCGTGCTGCCGCTCTGTGCGCAGCAGCCCGGGCCACCGGCAGCCGCCGGCAAGCCGGCACTCGGGCCACCGGCGTTTGTCCCGCTTCCTGCCAAGCACCAGCAGTACCTGGACCAGGTTCTGGAAGTCTGGGAGCGACGGTCAAACGACGTCAAGGTCTACCGCTGCCAGTTCCAGCGATGGGAATTTGATTCCGTTTTTGGGCCAGCGACCGAGGCCAAGCGATTCAGCACGGGTACGATCAAGTTTGCCAGTCCGGATAAGGGACTGTTCCAGGTCGAGAAAGTTCTCACCTACCAGGCACCCGTGCAGCCGGGGGCGAAACCGAAGTATCTCGAGCTGGAAGATGATTATCGAGAGCACTGGGTCTGTGACGGTCAGTCAGTTTACGAGTTTGATTCCCAGCGGAAACTGGTTGTGCAGCAGATCCTGCCTGTGGAAATGCGAGGCAAGGCAATTGACCAGGGCCCGCTACCATTCATGTTTCGCGCAAATGCCCAGGACATCCGCCGCCGCTACTGGTTGCGAGCAATCACTCCGGAAAAGGTTCAGGAGAAAGAGATCTGGCTGGAAGCCTATCCTCGCACCAGGGAGGATGCAGCGAATTTTCTCAAGGTGCATATCGTGATCGACAGGCAGCGAGTGCTGCCGAAGGGACTGGTGATCTTTGATCGAAATTACCGGCCCGGCAAGAATACCAGTCGAACGGTTTTCCAGTTCAACAATCGTGAGATCAACTTCAACACGTCACTGGACCTGTTGAAGCTCTTCCAGCGGAATTTCTATGAGCCAGCGATTCCTCGAGGCTGGCGGAAGGAAACCCGGCAGGCGCCAGTCCGGCAAGCCAGCAGGGAAGACCCGCAGGGATCTCGATAGGAAGCTGGTTTCTTCCGGTTACCCTGCGGCAGCGGCATGCGGTTACAATAAGAGGATCGTCTCTTTCAGCTGGAGGGAGTTTTCCACGGTGGCTGTTTACCCCCGTTTCTGCCTGCCTGCTTGTTCCTTTCTGCTGGGATTTTTCGCATGGCTCCCATTGTGCCAGGGACAGCAGGAAGTGGTCCCGTCTGAAAGTGTACACCTGGTTCCAGTTCGGCTTCCATTGGCCGGAAGCGGGGACAAGGAAATCAAGCGTACGGTGATGAAGCTGGTGGAACAGCTGTCCAGTGAAGACGAACGCCCGTTGGTGATTTTCGAGTTCACCAATCGCGAGGGACGAGCTGCCGAGGGGACGGAATTTGAACGTGCCCTCTCGCTGGCCAGGTTCCTGACGGGGGGGGAACTTCAGGGAGTTCGCACGGTTGCTTACTTGCCCGAGTCGGTCCGTGGCCACGCGGTCCTGGCAGTGCTTGCCTGTGAACAGCTGGTTATGGCTCCAGCTGCTGAGCTGGGAGAGGCTGGAATTATCGAGACGGCGATCGATGATTCGCTGCGCGGTGCCTACCGGGATATTGCCGGTCGCCGGCGTATCCTGCCCGTGCCACTGGTGATGGGAATGCTTGACCCGGCACTCTCGGTCTATCGGGTGGAGACCCCTGACGATGTTCTCTTTGTTCACGACGAGGAACTCGAAAGGCTGACCGCGGCAGGGGAAGTGGTGCGGGTCGATACGATCATTGCTCCAGGCAAGAGGGGGCTGCTGGAGGGAAGCTGGCTGGCTGGCGATGACAGGCTGGTGAGTCACCTGGTGGAGAACCGGCAACAGCTGGCGGATGCGTTGCGATTACCCCCGGGTTCCATACGTGAGCAGGTTTCAACCGGGCAGCGCCAGCGAGGTATCCAGATTGAAGTCCATGGACGGATTTCCCGCGGCAAGATCGCCACGATCCGGCGGACCCTGCAGGAGGAGATCGACACGCAATCCGTACAGCTTGTGGCGGTCGTGATTGATAGCCCTGGCGGAGATCTCGGCGCGGGTGTGGAC
>JAPYUD010000283.1:0-5156 GCA_029936215.1 Pirellulaceae bacterium
GCTCTGTGAAACGCTGGCCTGGCTGCAATCACCCACGGTTGCCGGAAAAGCAATGGACTTGATTGCAGCAGCCTCTACCCAGGAAGAGCAACTCCAGTTTGCTCGTTCGGTGCGGATACTGAAGACTGGATGGACAACCGAATTACACACCCAGTACTTCAACTGGTTTCTCAAGGCCGCCAGCTACCGTGGTGGTGCCAGCTTCGACCAGTTCATCAAGTTCATTCGAGACGATGCTGTTGCGTCCCTGGAGAAAACAGAAAAAGCTGCGCTACAAGAACTGCTGGACAAAAAACCCGTACGAGTCTCGGCCCTGGAGAACCTGGGGGAGATCTTCAAGGGTCGCGAAACGACCGACTGGACACTGGACTCTCTCTCTGCCGCGGCCAGAACCGGCTTGAAGGCACGGGATTTTGAAAATGGCAAACGGATGTTTGCTGCGGCTGCCTGTTTTGCCTGTCACCGGTTCAACAACCAGGGAGGCATCACCGGACCGGACCTCACGTCTGCCGGCAGGAGATACTCCGCCCATGATTTACTCGACCAGGTGATTAATCCAAGCAAGGTTATTAATGAGCAGTTTTCTGCAGTCGTTGTTATTACTGACGACGGACGCATTCATACCGGTGTCGTGGTGAATCTCAATGGCAACAGGATGATGCTTAACACGGACCTGACCGACCCGAACCAGCAAATCGCGATCAATCGACAGCAGATTGACGAGATCACGATTTCCAAGACGTCGCCCATGCCCAAGGGACTGCTCGGTCGCATGACAAAAGAGGAAATCCTGGACCTGGTCGCCTTCCTGATTTCCGGTGGCGACAGTAGCCACCCGGCCTTCAAGAAGTAGTTTGTGAGCGGGCAATTGACCTTTCCTGTAGAACCGCGAGGCAACTCATGAGATTTCTTTCCCCCGTCCTGGTCACTCTTCTGCTGCTGTCGGCACATTCTGCCGAGGCCCAGGCCATCAAGGCACCCCGGGATCTTGTTGCTGAGGGGGAGGTGGAAGCTGCCACGGAACTGGTCTTTACCGAGGGGCCGGCATATCACCGTGACGGAAGTGTCTTTTTCACCGACATCGCCAATAACCGCATCATGCGACTCGCGCCCGGGGCGACTGATGCCGCCACATTCCTGCGTCCGAGCGGCCGGGCCAATGGCCTGATGTTTGACTCTCATGGCTTCCTGATTGCCTGCGAGGGAAATGAACGTGGTGGCCTGGGAGGTCGGCGGCTGAGCAAGATCGATGTGGTCAGTGGCACACGGACCGTGATTGTCGACCGCTACGAGGGAAAACGATTTAACAGCCCCAATGACCTCTGTATTGACGAGCGGGGACGGATCTACTTCACCGATCCCTACTACGGCCCCGACCGCGACGGGCTGGAGCTGGATCTGGAGGGTGTCTACCGGGTCAACCCGGACGGAACCGGGCTGGTTCGCGTGCTGGGAGAGGGCCAGGTCTCACGGCCCAATGGCATCGCCATATCGAAGGACCAGAAAACACTTTACGTCGTCGACAACCAGCCGATCATACCGGTCCGCAAGCTCTGGGCCTTCCCGCTTGATAACGAGGGAAACGCCAGCGGTGCGGGGAAGGAATTTTACGACTGGGGCAAGGGTCGTGGTGGCGACGGCATGTGCATCGACAGCGAGGATAACATTTACGTCACCGGCGGGGCCGATCGGGCTTACGTGAACCAGACCACCGACAACCCGGGCGGAGTCTACGTCTTTTCAGGCGAGGGCAAGTTCAAGGGAGTGATCAAGGTGCCCGAGGACATGGTGACCAATTGCTGTTTTGGGGATGCGGATTTGAAGACGCTCTACATCACCGCCGGCAAGACGCTCTGGAAAGTGCGAATGAAGGTCGCCGGGCGGTTGGTATTTCCGCGATGAGCTCTACCTTCAGCCGGCGAGACAATAACCTGGCCGCGTCACTTGATGATGGCGCGAAACTCGTTCAGCTTTTTCCAGACAGGATCGTCGTCCTTCGGAGGACGCGCTGAACGGAGTATCAGGATCGCCGTCTGCTTCTGTTGCGGACGGTACCAGCGGTAGACCTCCAGGTAGGTGACAAGAGGTGCCTTCGTCTGGAATGGGTCAAACCCCTCGAATTTCACGCGGCGGAGGCTGAAACCGGGAAGCTCCTCTCGCTTCTCTTCTTTGGCCACCTTGATCGTCAGCTTGATTTTCTCAGCCGGCTTGCCACCGCCATACAGCCCGGCATCGTAATCACGAAGCGCACGCTGAAGATCCTTGTCCGAGGCAAGCACGTCACCCTCGAGCTGGTAGAGGATTGGATAGGACCAGAAGAAGGCATCGTCCTTCTTGAAAAACCCGGGCGGGAACCGCAATTGCAGCGTGCCCTTCCAGGGTAACTGCTCTGCCCAGGGGGGTGGGTAGGGCGTATCTTCCGTCCTCCAGCCCTCGGGAACGGGAAGCTTGATCGGTTCTGCTGCTGAAAGCTTCTGGCAGGCTGCCATCATCACCACGACCATGGTCACTTTCAGTACCTCGGTTCTCACGGGACCGTCACCCTGACAACCTGGGTCGTGAACGAGCCGTCGTCCTCCAGGTCGAAAAGTCGATACCCCGGCAACTCCGCACCAATCGCAAACTCATCCGTCCCTACCGCAAACTGGACCGATGCCGCTGGCAGCGTGTAGGCCGGGACATTGCCAATCATCACGGAACTTTCCTGGTGGACATGTCCCGCGCTGACCAGCTTGACCTGCGGCGAGCCCTTGACGAGCTGCTGGAATCGATCCGACTCGACCAGTCCAAGCTGGTCCAGCCAGCCGCTGCCAATCAGGACGGCCGGGTGGTGCATGAAAATCGCCGTGGGTTGGTCCGGGTTTTCTGCAAGCAGGCCCTCGAGCCACTCCCACTGCGGCGGGTCAATTTCCCCTTCCACGTGCCCGACCTTGAGCGTATCGAGGCCGATCAGCTGCCAGTCGCCAAGCTTCTGCTCAAAGACTACGCGACCTTCAAGTGGGGAAAGAGATTCGGGAAAGGCCTCATCCAGAGGTTTTCGCTTGTCGTGGTTTCCTGGAATCACCCGGCAGAGGGGCAGCCAGTCGCCAAGTAGTTCCACGAGCTGCTGGTAAGCATCCCCTTCCTCGTGGACCAGGTCGCCGCTGATTACCTGCAGGTCAAAAGCACCGACCTCGCTGCGGACATGGTTGATCACCGCCTCGGTGCCGGTGCGAGTGCGGACTTCGAGTAATTCCCTCTCGGGGTCAGCAAATAGGTGCGTATCAGAAATCTGGACAACACGTAAAGGCATGGAATTCTTCGTGAAGTGTTTTACGGGTGCCGGTTACTTTAACAGACCTGCCCGGTCCGACCCAGATCAGCACCCCGGGTCCACGGGACGGCCGGACAAAAGAGATTACTGTGCTTCAGTAGCGTCGGCCGCTTCTTCCTTCGGCTTCACGGTGATGCTCAGCGGGCTGCTGGCATAGGTTGCCTTCATGACAAAGTTCAAGGAGACATTTGCCATCACGCAGGCTTGCTGATGGTCAACTGGCCCGGCATCGTCGGAAGCTGTCAGCGTGATGTGCCCCTTGATGGTATCCCCTGTCAGCAGCGTCTTGCTGCTGTTTCCCTCCATGCTGATTCCCTCCGGAAGCGAGTCCCCGTAGACCGTCCCCAGGTGCTGGTAGAGGACATCGAGCGTCACGTTTTTATCGAAGCCCTCAGCTCGTTTGATCTCCACCTCGACCCTGACCGATTCACCGGGCTTGATCGTCACCTCGTTTGTCGAAAGCGTGACCGCCAGTAAATCTCCCGGCGCTCCCACGCTGACCGAATGGGCCTCAACCGGAAAATGGTTGCGACCACCGCCAGGCATGTAAGTTTCCTGGTAGTAATCTGCTTCCACCGTCATTGCTGCCTGGTTGTCACCCTCTCCGGTCATGCCGGTTCCAAGGATGCTGACATTCCCCAGCTGCATGGGAGCATCCGGGGCAGCATGGAAGATGATACAGCCATCATTTCTCCCGGCCAGGATCCGGCCACAGGACGCAGTGACCCCCTCGCCCAGTCCCTCGACCTGCAGTTGCACTTCCCCGTCAAAACCGTTCTTGCGATCAATCCGAACGAAGGTCACTCCCGACGTGCCGGGTGTCAGCTGTGTCTTGTCGGTATCTGACTGCAGGAAGAAGTGTTGAGTAGCGATCGTGATGTCGACGAAGTAAACGAACTCATCACCTCCGCGAAGGTGCAGGTCTCGAATCTCGATCAGGTACGTGCCATCGGTCGGCACCTTCCAGTTTTCCACGCGCGAATCTGCATAGTTCCGCTTGCCAACCTTGAAATCATCGCTGGCAACCAGCTCTTTTCCCTCGCTACTGAGAATTCGCAGGTGGCTATCGAGCATCGACTGGTGACGGCGAGCAACAACATTGATCGTCAGCTGCTGATCCTTGCTGGCCTCAAAGGAGAAGTAGTCGATATCTGCTTCCGATTCGATTCGGCCGTTAATACCGCCAGGAATGGTTACCAGCTGGGCCATTTCCACGCTTCCGTTTTCTGATTCTACTTCCCGCACAAGCGGCTGCCCGGTCACGACGAGAGGTACTGGATTTGTTAATTCCGATCCCACTTCCAGCATCGCCCACTGGGGTCCGGGACCCATCTGGGCCGGCACCTGGTAAGCGATCGCTTCTTGATCAGCCAGCTGGAAGCCAACCAGCTCAAGAGAAACCGTTGTGCCAGGGTTCACAGCAAGCGGAAAGGCATTGGTAACCCGGGGCTGGTTGCTGATTTCAATACTGTATTGCCAGTAGGTATTGCCCTGGTAGCGAACATCGCGAATTTCCAGCAGGTACTCGCCCCCCTCCTTGAAGGTGTGGGCCAGGTAGGGATCCCCCGCATAGTAGTTATCTGCTGCGGCAATTGTCGCTCCCGCAGCCGTGCGGATCGTGATCATCGGGTCAGCATGTTGCTGCAGGTCATGAATCCGGTTCTGCAGTCGCATGCAGCGGACATGAAAACTCAAACCCTCTCCCTCGGTAGCGGTGAACTTGAAGTAGTCCACATCCTCCGCACCCTCGATCGCACCACAGACCGTTGCCGGGGCCGGAACGGCAATCGCCTTGTCCATCGTATTGTTATCGCCACTCTCCCGGACAACCTCACCACGGGCG
>JAPYUD010000284.1:0-5152 GCA_029936215.1 Pirellulaceae bacterium
CAACCGGCTCACTCACCGCACCATGGTCTGCCAGTAGATCAGCAGGAAGATCCAGCCAGTCCTGCTTCGTACCCTCCTGGTAGACGACTGCGGATCCACAGAAATTCGTCGAGATGCCGGGTACCCCTCCGAGCCGGGCAGCAGCAAGTCCCGCGGTGCAGCTTTCTGCCAGCACAAGCTGTTGCTGGTTCGCTTCGAGCAGCTGCTGGATTCGTCCTGGCAGCAGGTCATCGGTGGCAGCGGACTGGGAATCAGGCATCGGGACCAGGACTCGATCGGTGAAAGGGATCCGCGTTGAGGTCATTGTCGCCAGCGACCTCCTGCTGGACAACCCTCCAGGGTGCCATGGGCAGAAACCGCTGCAGGGCTACAATGACGCAATGAATGGCCTGGAGCAAGATAATACAGCGCGACGACTGCTGTTGATCGGGACGCTCTGTGGTACCGTCTCGGCATTCGGCTATTCCGCTGCCAATATCTTCCTGCGACGACTGGTGAGTTGTGATCCGACATGGGTCTCAACCGTCAAGTCCGTTCCCACGATCCTGCTGGTGATTCCCTGGCTGCTCCTCCGCAGGCGGGCCGGCATGAAGGAATCCGGGCACCGTCGCTCACTGCTGATCCTGCTGGTGACCGGTCTCGCTGGGAGCCTGATGGGCAATGTTGCCTTCCAGTGGTCACTTGGTGTCGTTGGCCTGGCCGTTGCCGTTCCGGTCTGTTTCGGTTCCATGCTTGTTTCAAGTCCCCTGCTGAGCAGGGCTGTACTGGGTGAAGTGATTTCCCGGCAAACCATCCTGGCGATGGGCATACTGATCCTCGCCATCATCCTGCTCTCTGCGTGGGTCAAGCCAATTGACCAGTCGCAGCTGGTCTCCGGCAGGTCCGTGCTTGCAGCGATCCTGCTGCTTTGCATGGCAGGCATCGCTTACACGACACTGGGCGTTGGTATCCGCTACGGGCTGGATAACGGGGTTTCCCTGCCGGCCACGCTGGGAATCATCTCGGTCAGTGGATTTCTCTTCCTGGGATCCCTTTCACTGCGGAGTATTGGCTGGGCTGAGATGCTCTCGACAGAACCACAAGACCTGCTGGATATGCTGCTTGCAGGGATCTTCAATGCCATCGCCTTTCTCTCACTGACCAGGGCAATCCAGCTGACCAGTGTCACATACGTGAACCTGATCAATGCCTCCCAGGTCGCCATTGCCGCGCTCTGTGGCGTCGTGCTGTTCAACGAGGAACCCACGCTGCTGATGGCAATCGGGGTCATCCTCACGATCGCCGGCTTGATGTTGATGCAAAAACCAGCTCACCGGCGCGACAAAGATGCATCGCTGGTTCTGCCTGAATGACTGTTTCTAACGGGGAAATGGGTATTTCCAGGAAAATTCTTTCCCCGCGGGCCAATATCCGGCTGCCCTAAGCGAAATACCCTCTGTCACAGGAAGCTTGTCATGAAGCAGGTTTCCAGAATGAGTGAAAAATGGAATGAAATGCCCTTTGTAGGCACTACACGAAACGGAAATGATTTTTTGGAGGAAATAACGATGGTTAAAAAAGTAGCTATTGGCGGTGGAGTTGCCCTGTTGGTCGTACTGTTGCTCTTTGGACGCAGCACCTACAGCTATCTTTCCACCACGGTGAGTCGAGTCCATGACTCGGTGAAGAGTACTGTCCCGGTGGATTTCGAGCTGGATCGCGCACGCAAGGAAACGTCGCGTATCATGCCAGAAGTCCGCAAGAACATGCACGTGATTGCCTCGGAAGAGGTCAGGATTGAGCAGCTTGAGAAGCGGATCAAGACCCTGGAGGAAAAGCTCAGCCAGGATGAGAAGAATCTTCTGCGTCTCAAGTCGGACCTGGAATCAGGAACCAATAACTTCCATTACAGTGGTGTTTCTTTCACTGCCAAGGAAGTCAAGCAGGACCTGGAAAACCGTTTCGACGAGTTCACCACGGATGAGGAAACTCTCAAGAGCATGGTAAAATTGCTCCAGGCTCGCACTAACTCGTTGCATACTGCCCGAGAACGACTCGCTGCAATGCAAGCTTCCCAGCGAAAGCTGAAAGTGGAGATTGAGAACCTGGAAGCCCGCAACAAGATGATCCAGGTTGCCCAGGCGAGCAGTGAGGACACGTTCGAGGACAGCCAGTTGTCACGAACCCGGGAGCTGGTGGATTCCATCAACTCGCGAATTCGTACGGACGAGAAGATGCTCAGTGCCGAGTCACGGCCGATGGATCGAATTCCCCTGGAGACTTCCGAGGAGGTCACCGACATCCTCGATCGCATCTCAAGCTACTTCGAGAGCGGAGAGGAAGTGGTCGAAGTTGACCTGGCAAGCAAGTAGTTTGTCTGGATGAAGCCCTGGGGGGCGGGCAGATCGTCCGCCCCCCAGTTTTTTCTTACCCGTACCCTGGTAACACGGATAGACTGCCATGTTTCCTCGCTGGACCCCATTCAATCGCCTGGGACACCTTTGGCAGTGGATCCTGGATGATCACCGCCAAGTGCTGCCTGCCAGCCCGATGGGCAAGTCTCTTCCGGAACGATTCGTCCTCTGGGTCGACGGGGTCGGCGGATACCTGGCCTGCCTGTCAGACGAAATCACGCTGGGCCAGGCAACTCCCGAAACCACAGTGGATATTCCCATCCTGGCCGACCTGTCTGGCAAGCACGCCACGCTTCGACGCCAGGGTGAGCATTACCTGATCGAACCAGCTGGCAAAGTTTTTCTCAACGGCACCAAGGTCGAGGAACCAGTCCTGCTGGCAGATAACGACCTGTTGACGCTGGGCGACGACGTCGAGTTGCGATTCCAAATGCCCCACCCGCTCAGCGCCACCGCCTGCCTGAATTTCACCAACCATTACCGGACCGAACCGCGCAGTGATGCCATCCTGCTCATCTCCCAATCACTCATCCTGGGTCCCGGCAATCACAATCACGTCGTCTGTCGCCAGTGGCCCGAGAATATTGTTCTTTTCCATGAGAAAAACAGGCTTTACTGTCGTAGCAGGCAGGCCGTGGAACTGGATGGACAACCACTCAAGTCAACGACACCGATCCAGTGTGGCCAGCAAATCTCCCTGGATGGTTGTGCGATCAGCCTGGAGGAGGTGTAAGGTGAACCCTGGGAGAACTGGACATACCGATCATTCAAGCGATAACCTAGGTCGTGATATGGTTGACCAGCACCATGATGGACCAGGTGACAGTGTGGAAAAACAACCCATCAACTTCACTCATGCCAGCGGAAGCTCTCCGCTCGAAGGATACACGATCAAGCGTGGTATCGGTGTCGGTGGATTTGGCGAGGTCTACTTTGCCATCAGTGATGGGGGCAAGGAAGTTGCGATCAAGAGGATCCAGCGGCACCTGGACATTGAACTGCGCGGGATGCGCCAGTGTCTGAACATCAAGCACCCGAACCTGCTATGCCTTTTCGATATCCGGCAGGACGAGCAGGACACAGGGTGGATCGTGATGGAGTTTATCTCCGGAAAGAACCTCAAGGAGCTGCTGGAAGAGAGCCCACAGGGATTTCCCCGTGACCAGGCAGTTGCCTGGATTCACGGCATCACCAGCGGGGTTGCTCACCTACACCGCCATGGAATCGTGCACCGGGACCTGAAGCCAGCGAATATTTTCATGGACGACGGACTCGTAAAAGTCGGCGACTATGGATTGAGCAAGTTCATTTCCTGCAGCCGCCAGGGAGGCCAGACCGAGAGTGTCGGTACTTTTCATTACATGGCACCCGAGATTGGAAAGGGCGAATACGGCAAGCAGGTTGATGTCTACGCACTGGGAATCATGTTCTATGAGATGCTCACTGGTGACGTCCCCTTTGATGGGGAAAGCAGCCAGGAGATCATCATGAAGCACCTGACGGATGAACCGGATCTGGCAGGTATCGACTCGCGTTTCAAGCTGGCTATCAGCAAGGCGTTGGAGAAGGATGCGAGCAAGAGGTTTCGGGATGGTACAGAACTGCTTGATGCACTCCCCAAGCCCGACTATACCCGGCTGAAAGATTTCACCAAACCTCCTGAGGCGCCAGTTCCAGTGGCCCCGGATCCCAGGGTGCGAGTTTCAGAGACAACAGTCCCGAAGTCACCTGCTTCCCCTGGTCTAACAACATGGTACGACCTGGCGCGTAGCGAGCTGAAATCGTCACCATCGAGAGATCGTCTCACACAGTTACTGGGATCCCTGCTCAAGGCATCTCTTGTTTCCACCATCCTGACGCTGATCATGTTGCCCATCGGTGGCATCCCCATTGATGGCCAGCCAGGAACAATGTCATTTTTTGGATGGCTGCTAACCAGCCACATCAGCTTCTGCTGGGCGGTTCTCTTGCTCGGTCATTACTGGGAGTCAAGGAAAGGGGACGAGACAATACGAAGATTGGTGATGTTCGGTGTCGGTGTCGGGGCAGGGACGTTGGCGTTCTTCACCGCCAGCTTTCTGAATCTATCACTCGTCGACTTCCATCGACCAAGCGGGAGCATGCAATGGCCCTGGATGGCGGCAAACGGCATCCCAACCCTGGGCCAGTACGCGATCAACTATGGCATCTTGTTTGCTGTTATTTGCTGGTGGAAACAGGCCGATTCCTTCCGCCCGCTGCGAATCGACCTGTTAAATGCAGTGGCCTGTGCTCTGGTCACCTGGTTGTTACCGATTGTCCCGCTCCCCTGGAGCTTAATGATGGCAGCCTCGATCTCGATCACCGTACAGGCCTCCGCTCCCTTCTTGCCTGAAAAAGACAGAAAACGTTACAAGATCCAGATACGTCGTTACCACTAAGGTTTTCCCATGTCGTCATCCCTGGCAAGCAGTCTCGAACATCGCCGGTCCCGGTTCGTGCTGGCAGTTCTTCTTGGCAGCCTGTGGATATTCACAGGTTGCGGGGGTGATTCGGAAGAGAAGTCGAATGAGGAGGTTGTGGAGGACACCGATGACGTGGCGAAGATCCCCAGGTGGGTTCATACGAGCCCTGAAAGTGACGACCTTTTGGATCGCTTCGCCATCCACAGTGGTTTCTGGGCAACCAATGAAGAAACCAACTCGGAATACATGGAACTACTGAAACGAAGGCTCCATGCTCACCTGGATGGGTGCCTGAACATGGCAGCAGGACGGAAC
>JAPYUD010000285.1:0-5143 GCA_029936215.1 Pirellulaceae bacterium
TCGTAGGCCTGCTTGATCCCTGCAAACACGTTTCGCTGTTCATCACCACCAAGGCTGAGCGTTAACTGCAGCAACCGGTCGGCTCCCTCCACGTGGCTGGCGGCAATCACCTTGGCAACGCGCAGGTCAACCTTTGAGAACTCGTCGATCGAGATCTCGTCGGCCAGGGGCTCATCCAGCAATGCCTGGCTGGCAGTGGCCTCTACCGCTGGTTCCTGGCTGGAACCATCCCCGTTTTCATCCTGGACTCCGTCCTCTCCGGTCGCCTCGACAGGTTCTTCCTCGGATCGTTCTTTTGATTCATCGATCATGGCATCTACATCTTTCTTGTTAACACGTTGCATCATGTGTTCAAAGGGAGCAACCGGGATTCCTGTTAAAGGCTGCATGGCCTGGTCCCAGTGTTCAATGGTCTGGCCAAGAAGAGTTCCAGTTTTCTCGGCAAGCGAGGGGAGCACCGGTGAAAGGTAAATCACCAGTTGCCGGAACAGGTTTAGCGCCACGCTGCAGACATCCTGAAGATCCCTGGCCCGTTCAGGATCCTTGGCAAGATTCCATGGCTCGGCTGCTTCCACGTAGGGATTTGCCCGGTCTGCCAGCTCCATGATCATCCGCATGGCACGGTTGAAGTCGCATTGCTCGTAGGCCTCGGCGATGGCGGTGCCCGCCTCGGCTGCCTGCTGGAAAAGTCCCCCGTCGTCGGGATACTCGGCCGAGAGCCCCACCTCCTGGATGAACTTGGCGGACCGGCTTGCCAGGTTGACGACCTTGCCAACCAGGTCACTGTTCACCCGGGTCACGAACTCGTCGAGGTTCATGTCGATGTCGCCCACGCGTGGCCCCAGCTTGGCCGCGAAGTAGTAACGCAACCAGGAAGGGTTGAGATGATTCAGGTAGGTTGCGGCCCTCACGAATGTCCCGTCTCGCTTCGACATTTTCTTGCCGCCCACGGTCAGGAAACCGTGGATATGGACACGGGTCGGCAGGTTGTATCCGGCGGTCTTGAGCATGGCGGGCCAGAACAGCGTGTGAAAGTAGGTGATGTCCTTGCCTATAAAGTGATGGATCTCGGTACCAGGATCCCGCCACCAGCTATCAAAATCCTCCCCGCTCTTGTTGCACCACTGGCGAGTGGAGGCAAGGTATCCGATGGGAGCATCAAACCAGACGAACCAGTAATTGCCGGGACTGTCCGGGATCTCAAAACCAAAGTAGGGAGCGGGGCGTGAGATATCCCAGTCCCGCAGTGGTTCATGCAGGAAATGTCCCTTCAGGTAGTTGGCGATTTCTGATTGCAGGTGCTCTCCCCCCTGTGTCCATTCTTCCAGGAACTCGTGCAGCTGCTCGATCTGTATAAAGAGATGGTTTGCAGATTTTTCCACGGGAGTCTCACCCGAAAGCGTGCTGACCGGATTGACCAGGTCGCCCGCGGAGTAGGTTGCACCACACTCACAACTGTCCCCGTACTGGTCCTCCAGGCCACAGGTTGGACATGTCCCGGTGACAAAGCGGTCAGCCAGGAAAATTCCCTTGGCAGGGTCATAGAGCTGGGTTACCTCTCGCTCGTCGACAAGTCCGGCCTCGCGGAAGGCAGACCAGAATTCCCCACAGAGTGCCTTGTTTTCTGTGCTATTGGTGCTGCCGTAATTATCGAACTCGATCCCAAAGCCGGCAAAATCACGCTCATGCTCCTGCTGCACCTGGGAGATGAATTCCTCCTCGCTGCAATTGTTTTTCTCGGCACTCATCATGATCGCCGTGCCGTGCGTATCGTCGGCACAGAGGTAAATGCAACGATTCCCCCGGAGCTTCTGAAATCGAACCCAGATGTCCGTCTGCAGGTACTCGACCAGGTGCCCAATGTGAATGGGACCGTTGGCGTAAGGGAGCGCCGCGGTAACGAGTATCCGGCGAGATTCGCTCATCAGCTTCTTTCAGGATGTTGCGAGATCAGGAAACACCAGCTGGCCATGGCCCATGGAAGAACAGGAGCAACCATCATGGTGGATGGTTCGATCCCGCTCCGGAAAACGATATTGTAGCCGAGGCACTTGTTAGCGGGGAGTGGCAAGTGGGGCTCCGGGACTGCCAGCACTTTCAACTGCCAGCACCAGGAAAAACTGCCCTTGCTCCAAAACCCAGACTGGAGGACATTGTCCTATCGCGTTGGCCAGGAGTGTACATGGATGTGCAGCGAAGAGGCCATGGGAAGGTCCAGGAGGGACGACGATGAACTGGCAGATGCTTATCCTGGCCACTGCAATCGGGCAGGGGCAGGTCGACGAACCGGTGTTGCTTGAGTTTACCGCGGACTGGTGCCCGGCCTGCAGGACAATGGAATCAACCGTCGATCGGCTGATCCAGAATGGCTACTCGGTGAAACGGGTGGTCGTTGATCGCAACCAGGAACTGGTTGCCCGTTTCCATGTTGTCCAGATGCCGACGTTCCTGATGGTCAAGGATGGGAAGGAGCTTGGCCGGTTGGTGGGAGCCACATCCTACACGCGACTGGAACAGATGATCCGGAGATTTAGCCCTCCGACCCCGGTCAAGGTGGCACCGGTTCAGCAGCGGACCCTGTCACGAATCCCCCTGGTCCAGACCGATGACCAGGACGATTCCAGTAGCCAGCTGGAAAGGCGGTTATTACAGGCCACCGTGAGGCTGGAAGTTGGTGATCCGGAGGGTCGTAGTTTTGGGAGCGGGACCATCATTGATGCTCGCTCGGGTTACGCCCTCGTGCTCACCTGTGGTCACCTTTTTCGTGAATCGGCGGGCAAGGGCACAATCGTGGTTGACCTGTTTGTAGATTCGACCCGTCGTCGTGTTCCGGGGGAGCTGATTCGTTATGACGCGGTGCGACACGACATCGCCCTGGTCAAGATTCGACCAGGTGTTGCATTGCAGCCTGTCCTGGTTGCCAGCCAGGCGTCCATTCTGAAGAAAGGCGCCGTGGTCTTTAGTACCGGTTGTGACCATGGTGACCAGCCAACACTGAAGCGTACCCATATCAACTCGCTTAACCGATACCATGGGCCTGACAACATCCAGATTGCAGGCCTGCCACCAGACGGCCGCAGTGGAGGTGGCCTGTTCACGGCCGAGGGTGAGTTGATCGGTGTCTGCAACGCCGCAGATCCGCTGGATAATGAGGGATTCTATAGCAGCCTTGTTAATGTCCACGCACAGCTCCAGCAGGCGGGCCTGTCCTTTGTCATGGACCGTCCCGGTAACCACGCTGTTGCTGTGTCGACGGCATCCCATAGCGAGCCGGTCGCTTCAAATGCAGGAATGCTCCAGGTCATCGTGCGCGGAGCTGGCGGAGAGGAATTCCTGCTGGATCGCCCATCGGTGAACAGCGTGCGTGCGATTATTGAACAGGCCCGAAGTCGGGGAGGAACGGTTCCGGCGGGTATTCGCCAGGCTGCCGGTTTACCTCTGCCCAACCCGGTTGCCGGGACCCGCCAGCCGATGCTCATTCGTGGCCAGTCAAACGATTGAGTATGGGCCGCTATGGCTCGACAGGGTCTTCCGGGTTCTCGTAAACATCGGCCGGGTCGACCAGCCGCTCTGCAACATGAACCAGCCCACCAGGAGTGAGCCGGCGAAAAAAGCAACTGCGATATCCCTCGTGGCAGGCAGGTCCCTGCTGCTCGACCTTGAGCAGGATCGTATCCTGGTCGCAGTCGACAAGAATCTCCCTGACTATCTGCAGGTGGCCACTCTCTTCGCCCTTGCGCCATAACTGCTGACGACTTCGGCTCCAGTATGTTGCCTGGCCGGTTTCTAGTGTCTCGGTAAAAGACTGCTGATTCATGTAGGCAAGCATCAACACCTCACCACTTTCAAGGTCTTGGGCAATTGCCGGAAGCAGTCCACCTGGCAGGCTGAAATCGGGTCCGGGGGGGGTCTGGGCAGTCATGTCATTGTCCTTTTATGGCGTGGGCCAGCAGCATGTCGTGCATTCTAACAGGGGGCAGGATGTTGAAGGGGTGCCGGGTTATTGAGAAAAACCGAGTTAAACTGGGGGATTTCGTGGAACTTTTCCGGGTCCTGGCGCGTCAAACGTCTACTGTTTGGTGGGTAACAAGAAATTCCAAGCGAACCATTTCTTTTTCTCTTCAAAACGGCCCGGGGAGTGTCCCAGCCATTTTTCGCTTGTTTTTGACCGGTTTTCCACCAGCAACGCAATTCTAAGTCACTCATTGCCAGGTGGAGAACAGGCTTATGACCACGGTCGAATATCATTTCGGTGTCGTTGATTCCCTTGCCCCTCCTTCCTTGGACAGGCGTATTCCCATTCCGGTTCGCCAGGATGTGGATGAATGTCCAGATTCTCCTGAACAGGTACCTGCCGGGGAATCGGATGAGCCACTGAACCGGCTACAGCAAGTTCGCCGCCGACAGGAAATGTCGATGCGCAGCGTGGCTCGGCAGACCGGGGTCAGCGTTCGGATCCTGCGGAAGCAGGAGAAAGCCAATGCGGATCTGCGGATCAGCGATCTTCGCAAGTGGCAGGAAGCACTGGATGTTCCGATGAGCGAGTTGCTCGAAGAACCCGATACACAGCTCTCCACGCCGGTCATGGAACGGGCTCGTTTCATCCGGCTGATGAAAACTGCCACGGCCATTGCCGAGCGTGCGGAATCGGAGGGAATCCAGCGAATGGCGCAGATGATGGCGGAGCAGCTCAGCGAGCTGATGCCGGAACTGGAGGGTGTCACGCCGTGGCATGCATTCGGCCAGCGCCGTGGCCTTGACGAACTGGGCCGTGCTGTTGACCGACGACTGCGAGATGACGTGCTCTATCGTTCTTGCCACAACGACTAGCCGGCAGGTCACTCGTCATTGAGTTCCAGGATGACTTCTACCTCGGTCGTGATGTTCCCTGGCAGGGATCCCATGCCGACGGCACTGCGAGCACCGACCCCGTTCTCCTCACCAAAGACCTCTGCAAAGAGATCACTGAAGCCATTGATCACCGCGGGCTGGTTCGCGAAGTCGGCTGTGCAGTTCACCATGCCGAGTGTCTTGATAACTCGCTTGACACGGTCCAGGCTACCCAGGTTTGCCTTCAGGGTGGCCAGGATCGCAAGGCCGGTCTGGCGGGCTGCCTGGTAACCGGCCTGCTCATCCACCTCGG
>JAPYUD010000286.1:0-5136 GCA_029936215.1 Pirellulaceae bacterium
AACCAGGACAATGGCGAGAAAAAGCGGCACGAGAAAACTTGCCATCACCTTGAGGAAGAGAATCGCAATGGCCAGGATGATACCAAGCAGGATGTAGAAGGAGATGAGTCGTGACATGCTGGCTTCATGAAAGAGTGGATTCGGGCTGCGTTAGAGACGCGGATTTCATTGTAACACAGGGCACATTCCGTTCGCCTTGTTTTTACCGGAGGTTGATTGCAGAATGTGGCGAAACCTGCAATTCAAATCAGCAATACCTTGAAACGCCTTCTCAAACTAACGTTCTGGTTAATTATTCTCGCCATTGTGGCGTGGTTTGTCGTTAAGGCATTCGGTGAGGCGAAAGAATCCTTCAGCGAGCAGCATTTTTCCATTGGTCAGATCGATCTCCACTGGCTGGGATTAGCCGGAGTGGCATACATTGTCGGGTTGCTGCCCTGCTGGTGGTTTTGGTGTCGCAGCCTGAAGGCTATGGGCCAGGCCCCACCCGTCACTGATTCGCTGCAGGCCTACTATATCGGCCACCTTGGGAAGTACGTTCCAGGCAAGGCGATGGTTGTCGTTCTGAGAACGGCGTTCATTCGTGGCCCCAACGTGGATACCACGATTGCGGCAACCACCGTTTTTGTCGAGACGCTTACGATGATGGCAGTGGGCGCTTTTTTGGCAGCTGTTATCCTCGTTTTCACTTTGAACCATTCATTGCTGGTAGCCCTTGCCATCTGCATGGCCATCGGAGCGGGGCTGCCTACCTTTCCACCGATTTTTCGCCGGTTGGTTAGGATGTTGAAGGTGGGGAGGGAATCGGAACCTCCCGGTGGCGGGATTGATTTCAGGCTAATGGCACTCGGTTGGCTGGCGATGATTCCTTGCTGGACCCTGCTTGGGGTGAGCATGCTGCTGACACTCAAGTCGATGGAAATGTCCCGAATTCCGGACGGTGTTTTCTGGTCGGACCTCCCCTACCTGGTCGCCACCGTGGCCCTGGCGATGGTCGCTGGCTTCCTCTCACTGTTACCCGGGGGTGTCTGGGCACGGGATATCATTGTCGTCGAATTAATAGCAAGTCATCCGCGGTTCGGTGCGGATGTCGCAATTATTTCTGCCGTTGTGCTGCGAATTGTCTGGTTAGTGTCGGAATTGCTGGTTTCCGGTATCCTATACTTAACCCATACCCAAGGTTCAAACGATTCCTCTGGTGACCCCCCAGCAGATGCAAGTAACAGCGGTAATACCGGTTCTTGACGAAGAAGAGAGCCTGCGAGAATTGCACGCAGAGATTGCCAGCGCGTTTTCTGGCGCGGATTATTCGTGGGAGGTCATCTTCGTGGATGACGGTTCCAGCGATTCCTCATGGGAAGTGATCCAATCGCTCGCCGCGTCCGAACCGAACGTCCGCGGCATTCGTTTTCGTCGCAATTTTGGGAAGGCCGCTGCTTTGAATGCCGGATTTAAAGCAGCCGAAGGCGACCTTGTCTTTACCCTTGACGCCGACTTACAGGACGACCCCGCGGAAATCCCGCGTTTCATCGAGGAGCTGGAATCGGGTGAACTGGACGTTGTCAGTGGGTGGAAAAGGGTCCGCCGCGATCCGTGGCATAAGGTCATACCCTCGAGGGTATTTAACTGGCTGGTGAGCCGCTTGACCGGGGTGAAGCTTCACGACCACAACTGTGGATTCAAATGCTATCGGCGGGGGGTCGTGAAGGAGATCCGCCTTTATGGTGAACTCCATCGATTCATACCGGTCCTTGCGGCAAGCCGAGGGTGGCGGATTGGCGAGATTGAAGTCAACCATCGGGCCCGGCAGTACGGACGTTCAAAATATGGTGTCCGAAGGATTGCGAAAGGGTTCCTTGACCTGGTAACCGTTTACCTGTTAACCGGTTTTCGCCAACGCCCTCAGCACCTTCTGGGAAGCCTTGGATTGCTCTGTTTTGCCATCGGAATGGTGGGACTCACCGCGCTAACAATCTGGCGAATCGTCTCGTGGCAAGTCGACTCGATGGTGGACATTCACCTGACAGATAAAGCCACCTTCTTCTATTCCATTCTCTTCCTGCTTTTTGGTGGCCAATTGATCTCGATGGGAATCCTCGCCGAAATGCTAACCGCCAATACCAGCAATCCGGAGGATGCCTACTCGATCATGGAGGACACCGGCGGTGATGTCAGTGAAGAATAAGGGCACTGCCGTCCCCTTGCGACAGGCGTCCGTGCTGGTGCTGGTGCTTCTTGCAATCCTCTGGGTCACCTTTCGGATTGGAATTACCAGTTCGGCAGCTGGTGACACGGCTGCCCTCAGTGCTAACGACCGCAGTCGCTGGTCCACGGTGGCGGCGCTTGTCCATCATGGCACTTACGAGATTGATGAACTTGTTATTCGGACGGACCCCGCCACGAAAAAGCGAACGAGGGACAAGAAGTGGTACACGATCGATCTGGTTCGGCATAAAGGTGCGGACGGTCGAGAACATTACTACTCGAGCAAACCGACACTGCTGCCAACGCTGCTGGCTGGTGAATACTGGGTCCTACACAAAATGACCGGTTGGGATATCAGGGATAACCCACTGTTGGTGATCCGCTCCCTGTTGCTCCTGACCAACCTGCCACTCTTCCTTCTTCTTGTAGCGATCAGCATTTCTTGGTCCAGGCGGTATTGCAAAACGGGCTGGTCAAGGGTGTTTGCGGCGGGCGTCATTAGCTGGGGAACTTTCCTGCTTACTTTCTCCAATACGCTTAACAATCATCTCGTTGCTGCAGTGAGTGTTTGCGTTGCCATGGAATCCTACCTCCGCATGGCTGCTTCCCCGGCACGTTCATTTGGCTGGGCATGCATTGCGGGAAGTGCCGCTGCGTTTGCCGCTGCCAATGAACTCCCGGCACTCTCCTTTCTTTGCGGGCTCGGGTTTCTCGTTAGTGTCCGCTCCTGGAGACTGGTGTTGCTAGGATATGTCCCCGCTGCGGTTATCGTGGGCGGAGGATTTTTCGGTACGAACTGGCTTGCCCACGGCACAATTGTTCCGGCATATGCGCATCGAACCGACGGTCGCGAGATAGCGGTAGTTGAAGCGACCGATGAAGTTCTTTCCGAGGGGCATGTCCCGAACAACTGGAGGCAGCAGATTCCGGTTGACCTTTCCAATGCAACGCTGCTCTTGCCGCACGAGGAGCCGGGCCGTTGGATGATCTGGGATCGTTCAGGACAGGATCGTTTGGCCCTGGTTCGCAATGGGGATGTATTGAGCGTTCGCGAATGGGGGAACTGGTACGATTATCCCGGAAGCTATTGGATAGGAGATCGGCGTGGCGGTTTTGACGTCGGAGAATCCTCTCGGTGGCGATACGCATTTCACATGCTCATAGGCCACCACGGGATTTTCTCCTTGACGCCAGTATGGGTGATAAGTCTTTGGGGCGGTGTTACCTGGTACCGATCTGGCCGTTATCGGTTGGAAGTGTGTAGCATTCTTGCCATGACCGCCCTGGTGTTTGCCTTTTACCTGCTGAGACCATTACAGGATCGCAATTACGGGGGGAATTGTTCTGGCTTGCGATGGATGTTCTGGCTCATCCCGCTCTGGTTTTTCTCACTCTTGCCGGCACTCGACCGGCTTGCCGGACTTCCTGGTTACCGCCAGATTGCAAATTTCGCCCTTCTTCTAAGTATCGTCTCGGCGGTCTATGCCTACGCAAACCCATGGCAGGCACCGTGGCTTTACCAACTTTTTGTCGTCTTACCCCATTTGTAACCAATACGTTCTTTGTTGAGGCACCGTTGCCCTGGCAAAACAATAATTGCCATTGCAGCGTGTTGCTTAAAACTTGATCATAGCGGGGTCAAATTGGTCGAAGGAGGACTTGTTCCTGGCCAGTTGCCTGGACCCTGCACACCGGAATGGAGTCTCGCATGTATCGTGCTGGCCAAACACTCTTGATTTTCTCCCTTCTCGCTTTCTTTACCGCAGCGGGTTGTGGAAAAAATGGCGAGGTGTTGCCGGAAGCCAAGATCCAGGTGGAAGAGAGTGGCAGCAAGGCGGAGGCCAGGCATGAGAGCATGTCTCCAATCGAGCTCACAGCGGACGAAGCCTCTCCCGATTCGCCCGCGGTGACGATGCTGCCGGAAGTCATCGTGCATACCTCCCAGGGAGACATTCGTATCAGGCTCTTTGCTGAGGACGCACCCCAGACGGTCGACAATTTTCTCGCGAATTATGTTGAGCGGGCGATCTTCCACGACACCCTCATCCATTTTGTCGAAAAAGACTACATGATGATCGCCGGCGGTTATACATCCGCCTATGAGAAAGTCCCTGCTCGTGCGCCGGTCATCTACGAGGGAGAAAATGGGTTGAGTAATCGTCGGGGAACGATTGCTGTGAACCGGCACCCGGACTTTATCCATAGTGGGCAAACTGAGTTTTTCTTTAATCTTGCGGACAACGAGTTCCTGGATCACAAGGAGGCAGCCTCAACGGAGGAGGACGCCGAAGCCGAACCCGGATACTGCGTGTTTGGTGAAATCGTGGAGGGAATCGAAGTGGCTGAAATGATCGGGTCGGTAGATGTTGTCGACCGGGAAGGCTTCCCCAAGACGCCTGTGGAGCCAGTTGTGGTCACCTCTATCGAACGAATTCGATGATGCGGATTCCGTTGTCGACACTTTATCCACTTTGTGCCCCGCGATCCCAACGGCGCTACCAGGCTCTTACTGCCCTTTAGTTATGGCCTTCCCGATGCCGGTGCCGCTGGGCGAGGAATTCATTTGTGCCCACTGGCGTCCTTTTCTACAATGCCGGCACGTTCAATTCCCCGTCTCTCCAGGTCCATCACGGACGACCGTATGACACAGGCAATTTTCTTTGTGCAGGGATGCCCTACCTGTGGTCGCGCTTCCCAGGTTCGTTTGGAATACCTTGGGACATCAGTGCAGTGTCGGCATTGCGGGGGTGAATTTATTGCGCAGGATGAGGATGCCCACCACTCAGAGGAGAGGCAAAGAGGGCCGGCGATTGAGGGCTTGGCTGACAAAACGCCAGGCGGCAAACCACGCTAATCCTTCTGAGCCGTGGCTGTGATGGCCACAAGGTCCTCGAAAAACCCTGGGTAGGTCTTTGCCGTGCAGCCTGGATC
>JAPYUD010000287.1:0-5124 GCA_029936215.1 Pirellulaceae bacterium
CCCATGTAGAGTTCACGGGCGATATCACACCCCGCTTCCACAAGCACCTGCCGGACCCGCTGGCCTTCCTCGCCGGTCTGGATGGTAACAAGCGTGTTCCCAAGGATATTCTCCGCCACCTGGCGGGCCTCGTCGGCACTCCGAACGAGCTGAACACCGTGTTGTTCCGGAACTTCACGAACCGTCCCCTTGCCACGTCCGCCGGCATGGATCTGGGCCTTGACGACCGCGATCTCGCCGCCCAGTTGCTCGTAGGCAGCCGAGGCCTCATCGGCGGTTTGTGCAACGACATTCTGCAAGACAGGGATGCCGGCATTGGCGAAAACCTGCTTCGCCTGGAACTCGTGAATTTTCATATCGCGGACCCGATAGATCGATGATTCCTGAGCTTATAAACGCACAGGTTAGCCAATCTCGAGTTTCACGCAAGCAGGGACGAAAAGAAGAACGCACGACGAGCCAGGAGGGATTATGGCCGGCAGCCCGGGGGCTACCGCGGCTGGAGACTGCTATCGAGTCCCAGGCGTTTCATCTTCTTGTAGAGAGTCGTTCGATTGATCCCGAGAACATGGGCAGCATCCCCACGGTTGCCATTACACCGAAGCAAGGCCTGCTGGATGAACTGCCGTTCCGGTTCTCGCATCGCTTCCTTGAGTGTTCCGTGCGGCGAATTCTCTGGCGAAAATCGTCCCTGGTTGCCTTCCGAGAGTGAGAGGATTTCACCGGTCAGCATGTCCCCCTGGCACAACAGGACGGCTCGTTCAATGACATTTTTAAGTTCACGGATATTCCCCGGCCAACCGTGACTGCGGAGGAGACCCATCGCCTCTTCATGAATCCCGGCAACCTGTTTGCCCAGTCGGATGTTGGCCTCTTCCAGCATGGCGCTGGCAAGGATCGGGATGTCCTCCCGGCGTTCCCGAAGCGCTGGCATACGGATATTGATCACGTTCACCCGGTAATATAGGTCTTCACGGAAACGGCCCTCGGCAACCAGTTCTTCAAGTTGTTCGTTGGTCGCCAGGATCATGCGTGCAGAGGACCGCACCGTCTCGCTACTCCCAACCGGTTCATATTCCATGTTTTGCAGGAAGCGAAGCAACTTGACCTGCATTCGCTGGGACGCTGTCCCGATCTCGTCCAGGAAGATCGTCCCTCCATCCGCTGCTCCTATCTTCCCGGGCGTGTCTTTTTCCGCCCCCGTGAACGCCCCCCGAATATGACCAAACAACTCGCTTTCCAGTAGCGATTCACTCAGGGCACCGCACGACACCTCAACAAACGGTGCGTCCGCACGGGTGCTACGGCGGGTCAACTCGCGTGCGAGGAGTGATTTCCCTGTACCGCTTTCCCCAGTAATCAAGACGGTGGCAGGCGTGTCGGCCACCGCTTCTACCAGTTCCACCAGTTCTTTCATCCTGGATGTTGTCCCGACCAGGAAGGGGACATTCGTGGGCAGGGCAGGGTTCCGCTTTTCGCGTGAGTCACGACAGCCGTCAATCGCAGCCAGGAATTGATCATCGGTGACCGGTTTCTGTAGCACATCCGCGGCCCCGTGCTGGAAGGCTCGGATGGTGTCATCCACGGTTGCATACCCGGTAAGCAGCAACGCCGGAATCTTGAGCTTGCTTGCCAGGTGGACAAGATCCAGGCCATCTCCCTGTTCCAGTCGCAAATCGATAACGGCAGCTTCGAATCGCTGCTCGCCCTGGTCCATTCGTAGCATCTCTTGCTCTGCCTCAGCGAAAGTGTAGGCAGGCTGTACAACGATCCCCCGGTCGGCCAACAGGCCCGCCATGGAATCAATCACGCTGCGGTCATCATCGACCCAGAGAATGGTGCTTGTCATCGCGTTTTCTGGTGTTTGTCGGGCGGCGGGATAAAGAAAGAATTCACCATAGTTATCTAGAACACTTTGTCGCTCGGGTCAAAACGACTGTTGCAGAATTCCCAAGGAACCCGGGGTTCCCAGATGGGCCGGCAGCCCCGACTGCTGCAAACGTCAGAAACGTCACAGGTGGCCAGTAGATCTTTCGCCGAAAAAAGTGACCGATATTGTGAATTATCGTTCACAGATGGTTATGATTCCTGTTACCCACCACAATCTTCCCACCTTTAAACCCTCCGATGAGCATGGCGATGCGTATCATTGTCGCTGACGACCAAGAGATTACACGTCGCGGCGTGGGCGTTTTACTTGCTCACCTTCCGGTTGAAATCATTGCTGAAACGACCAGCGGATCCGAAACCCTGGATAAGGTGTCGTCCCTCTCCCCGGATCTTCTCCTCCTGGAGATTCGTTTTCCGGACATGGATGGATTCCAGGTACTCCGGCAGCTTTCCCAGGACAATTCCACAACGGCGGTGGCGATCCTTTCGACCTACGAGTACCCCACCTATATTGCCCGTAGCATTATCTGGGGCGCCCGCGACTACCTCCCCAAGGCAATGCCCACAAGGGACCTCAAGGAGGCCCTGGCTCGATTTACTGCAGGGGAGCCGGCCCATCCGGATTCTCTTTTCGCGCGTTACCAGTCACTGTTAGCCCGGCGGCGAGATCGTGGCGGTTTGCGAGGAGCTGACCTTACTTACCGCGAATACCAGCTGCTTCGACACATCGCATTCGGGTTGAGCAACCACGAGATCACCCGGTCACTGGGCATCAGCATCGAGACGGTCAAGGAACACGTGCAGAACATTCTCCGTAAGACCGACGCTTCCGACCGAACACAGCTGGCGGTCTGGGCGACCCAGGAAGAGCTTGTCTAGCCCCTCACCTCATGTGCTCGCGGGTGGGCCTTCTCGTACGCTTTTCGCAGCGTTGCCGTTGTCAGGTGCGTATAGACCTGGGTCGTGACAAGGCTCCGGTGCCCAAGCAACTCCTGGACGCTGCGAATATCCGCACCCCGGTCCAACAGGTGCGTGGCGAAACTGTGTCGGAGTGTGTGAGGCGTTGTACGGCGATCGAGGCCTGCCTTGGCAAGATATTTCTCCAGCATCCTTCCCACACTCCTGGTCGACAACCGGCTCCCCAGTCGACTCACGAAGATCGCGTCATCTCGTTCCAGTTCTTCCTCGTGGCGATGTTCCAGCCACCCCCTGATCGCTCCCACCGCGAAGGATCCCAGCGGCGCATACCGTTCCCGCCTCCCTTTTCCCCGGACCCGCGCGACCCCCTCATCCAGTTCCACGTCTGCCAGGTTCAGGCCGACGAGTTCACTCACTCGGACACCGGTCGAGTACATCGTCTCCAGGATCGCCAGGTCCCGGGCTCCCATCCGCTGGTCAGATTCCGGGGCCAGCAACAGTCGCTCCACTTCGTCGCTCGTCATGAAGTGCGGTAACTGTCGCTGCTTGCGCGGATTCCGGAGTGGCTTGGCGGGGTTGGAATCAACAATCCCCTCACGCTGGGCAAAACGAAAGAAACTCCGAAGGCTTGCTAGCCGTCGCGAGATACTTGTTCGAGCGTAACCTGCCTCGTGAAGATCCGAGATGTACTGGCGGAGGTCCAACGGGTCAATTCCGCCCGGCGCCGGAGGTTTTCCGCTGTCATCCGAAAGGTAAACTGCGAGGGATTCGAGGTCCTCACGGTATCCCTTGAGAGTATGCGGCGAGACATCCCGTTCGACGTCCAGGTAGCGGAGAAATCGCTTGATTACGGGATACATGCCGTTGCCCTCGTGCGGGAATCGGCCAGCCGGGAAAATCAGGCAGCGTCGAGTCCCGCGTCATCATTATGCTGCGGCAATTCGAAACGAACGTCTCTCGTGATTTCGATCGTCGCCGCTTCGGTCAACTGCCGCACCTTCTGGCTCAGGACCGCCGCATCGTACCAGGTAAAACTCAGTTCAGGGTTCGATGCATACCGGCCCAGGGTGCGAAGCGTTTCGCCCCGGTGATCGTCGTCAAAGAGGAACACGTATCGTTCCTCCCCTTTCATCAAGGCCAGTACATTCACATCGCGAGTCACGAGATCCGTCTCCCCACTTGGCCGTCCTGGTACACATATTGCCTGCCGGGATTTAGAGTCCCGGCATACCCATATGTATCGGCATCCGGCCGGGGTACCCGTACATGCAGTTAAAACACCGCACGATCGGTAGAGATGACGTATTTTGCCCCACCTAACAGGCGCAAGGATGGCGGCAGGGGGGCCTAGATAAGCCCCTCAAGGCTTTCAATTCCGACCGGCTCCCGGGAGGCAAATGGCTCCCCATATCGCCGACCAATCAACTTACCCCAGTAGGAGGCGTCGACCTGGAACTGTTCAAGCAGGGTGGGAGGCCCGGTCGGTCGATTGAGCACAAATTGTGATTGATACGCCTCGATAGCGGCAATTTTCTTTGGCCACTGTTCGGAAATATCGACGATAAAGGCCGGCCTGGCAGCCAGTTTCAAATGAACGCAATAGTAATGATAGATCCGTTCCGGGTGCCAGGGATCACCAGGCATATCCGTCTTGGACAGTTTCGCCCAGAACCGGGCCGCCTCGGTAATCTCTACAGCCGCAAGGTGGTCCGGATGTGCGTCCTCCCAGTAGGGGGCCAGGATCCAGCGTGGCGATGCCAGCCGCATGACAACTGCCAGCTGGCGGCGAGCGTCAAGCGTGGCCTCGAGTTCCCGGTTCGGCAACCCCAGGTTTCCCCGCCATGCAAGGCCCAGGATCTCGGTCGCCGCGCCGGTCTCAGCGGCCCGTAATTTGGGCGATCCGTGTGGTGTCGGTTCTCCATCGGTGAGGTCGACAACTCCCACCTGCAGGCCTGCCTCCTGTAATTTACAGATCGTTCCACCCGCTCCAAGCTCTGCATCGTCCGGGTGGGGTGCCACCACCAGGACGTCAAGCGAGGGGATATCTGTCGTCGTACTCATCCCTGTCAACCTCCCATCCACTCATTGTTACCTGCCCACACGGGCATTACTGCTTCTCGGGTCCAATCCCGACTTCTCGGTTTCATCCATTTTAACAAGCACTGCCGGGGGAAGCGACATGTCCTCTTTTGACGCTATTTTCAGGCAGGGTTATAATGCAACGCTCGCAGCAGGTGGTTTCCTGACCCCTCGGCTGTACCCGTTGCTAAGATTTTTCCGGCGGAGCATACACTGATGTGGCGACCCCGTTATTCC
>JAPYUD010000288.1:0-5096 GCA_029936215.1 Pirellulaceae bacterium
GGCCCAGGCCTGTTCGCTTCCGATCTGGTCATCGTCGAGCCAAAGGAACTCGCTGTTGAGTCCTTCCCGGGTGAAATCGATCGGCCAGGCGGCTTCCCCACCGAAGCGGCCAAGCGAGAGAGTCACGCCACCCTGGTTATAAAAAACCACCGGGTAGAGTGACTTGATCGTGTCGATGCGGCTATCCCGGCCACGTCTCAGGCGGGACCACTCGGGTGTAAAGACCGGGCCGGCGATAACCACCAGGCCTCCCGATTTTTCTGCCACCCAGCGATCAAGAAGCTGGACCTGGATCTCATCGAGTTGTTGCCAGTCCGGGTCGAAAGCGACGATGCAGTCAAATTCAAACAGCTCGTCGGCCAGCGTGGGGAACTCCAGGAGGAGTTCATCGGATTCCTGGCTGGCTCCGACATCGGCCGTCTGCAGCAGGACATGGACCTCGATTTCACGGTCACGGTAAAGCAGGTTGCGAAGGAAACGGTATTCACGTGTCGGGCCGCCGGCAAACAGCAGAACCCGGGTGCGGCGGTCGATGATCTCGACCGTGGCCGATCTCTGGTTGTCGAGCTCATTATTGTCCTCGGCAGGGACGGTGGCACGAAAGGTATACTCCCGTTCACCTGCCCCCTCGGGCTCAAGTTCAAACTCGATTGCCTGGGTCTGGCCGTCCGTTCCCAGGTCGATTTGTTGCTGCTGCTCGACTTTCTCGTTGGCACTTCCTGGCTCTGTACCGGCGGGCCGCGAGATCAGCTCCACGCCGATCGAGGTTCCCTCCAGGCCACTCGCCTGGATGTAGCCGGTGATTGTGAAACGGTCGCCCGGGAAGGCTCGCGTGGGAGCCTCGATATCGACAACCCGTACGTTCTGGACCTGCCGGTCCGATCCGAGTCCGACCGGGTAGATTGGAATCCGGCTGTCACGAACTGCCCGGATCACCGTTTCCAGGTCGTCCCCCGCGTTATT
Organism: Pirellulaceae bacterium; assembly: GCA_029936215.1. Classification (GTDB taxonomy): domain Bacteria; phylum Planctomycetota; class Planctomycetia; order Pirellulales; family Pirellulaceae; genus SAT2750. Next base: position 964 of record JAPYUD010000288.1, read on the forward strand.
TCGGCCATCGGTGAAAACCACGATGCCGGCGATCGGTCCTCCCTGTTCCTTGTTGACCAGGAATTGCACGGCATCCCCAAGGCGGGTCTTGGTGCCCTGGGGCCTGAGTTGATCTGACCAGTTGACCTCTGGGTCCGCCTGTGGCTCAAGGTCGGAGGCGAGGTCTCCCTGGATCTCCGGGGCCTCGGCCGATCTCAACCCGACCATGGCCAGGAAATCGACATCGGGGTGCCGCAGGTTCCCTGCTGCCAGCACGATGACTGCTGCGATCAGGCCGACCGTGGCGACCAGCAGCGACCAGGAGGAGGCGGGTTCCTGTTGGCCCTGGGCCTGTCGGCGTCTGAAGAAGAACAGCGTCAGGCAGACCAGGCTGACAGAGAGCAGGCCGATGCCCACCAGTCCGGCCTTTCTCGCAGCACTCACCTGTTGTTGAAAAATCCCCTCGGAGAAGCCGGAATTGACTGCCGCCCCTGCCCTTGGGTGGCGGGGGAAGGTTGCAAGTTCGAGCGGTCGGTTGGACTGGTCAAAACGGTAGACCACCACGTCATGCTGCTGGCGAAGCTCATCGATGAGTGTGCCGCCGGTCAGTTCCTCTACCACCTGGTCCATGCGGCTTGTGCCAGTCGCTGACGGGTCATCCACGTCACGGAGTCCCATGCTCAGGCTGGTGTCGGCAAGTAACAGGACGCGGGAGTTGCGGGTCAGCGTCTGTTCGGTGAGTCGTTCCAGGTTGAGGAAGAAAAAAAGGATGCCGGCAAAAGCGGTCAGTCGTAACAACAGCAGGGCAATACTCGTCGCGCGGCGAAGTTCCACGCTGTCCCGTCGGTAGACGGTCACCACGTAGCCGATGACCAGGGCGACGATAATCACAAGGACCAGCCAGTGCCAGGCCTCGGACATCATCCGCAGCCGGGTCAGCTGGTGATAGGTCGTGGTGGCCTGGCCCACGAGGTCAAGTGACAGGTTGTCTGCAGTTGGCATCATGGTCAGTTTGTTTCCCGCCTGGCAGGGTGATAACTTGCCGAGAATGCCAGTACCTGTTCGGCCATCAGCATGCCGATCAGCAGCCACATCAGCCAGAAGCTGGTTGAACCGCCGGCCTGGATCATGGATGCCCCGGCGTAATCTCCAGGAGTCTTAATCTGGACATCGACCGGCTTGAGACCGGCCAGTATCTGGTCGTCCTCGATCAGCGTCATGTTCCCCTCGTTTCCATCCACGTTGAAAGCAAAGCGGCTTACCTCGATTTTTCCGTCGATCCTGCGTGAGACCGCGTCGTAGATACCATGGCGACCTGTTTCCAGGCGGCGCGGTGCGTTATCCGGGTCCAGGCCGAGCGAGGCAATCATTAGCGGTGATGAACTGGATGGTTGCAGCGCGGTCCTCTCCAGCTCGCCACGCATCGAGGCGGATTCGCCAGGCTGGAAGAACTTCACCTTGTCCGTGTACTCACCGATTGCCAGTGGGATGGAGGCAGGCTGGCCGACCAGGCGCACATCCTCCACCCGACCGATTGCTGTCAGGTAGGCATGCAGCTTGAGCGTGACAACGACGAAGCTTGGGTCCTGGGCCCAGTTGTTCCAGCTGGGGGCCGCGGTGGTAAGAAAACAGACCACGCGACCGTCGCCGAATCGTTGCTCGACGACCAGTGGCTGGCCATTGTGCAGCCGGGTCACGACCTGCGCGGTGGAATTCTCTCCAGGTTCCCACGTGCTGTCGGGCTGGATGAACTGTTCGACCGTAACCCGCCGGATAAGCGGATTTCTTTCGCCCAGGACAAAATCAAAGATCGGGTGGTCCTGGATGTTGATGTCGGGTGTGTTGGGATCAAAGGGAGGTTCCAGGATCGACCGGCCTGCCAGCTTGACCGGCATCACGCCCTCGCCATTGCGGAAAAGTTGCTGGTTGTAATGAGCAACGTCGACCTGGTCGCCCAGGAAAATACCCAGCCCTCCACCGGCACGAACAAAGGTTTCAATTTTTTCCAGCGCCGAGGCATCGAGCCGGCCCACGTCCAGAAGATAGATGGCGCTATAACGTTTCAGGTTCTCCTGGGGTGTATCTCGAAGGAATTGCACGGGCTGCATTTCCGGCCGAATCCCGGTGTTGGCACGCTGGCTCGGCTGAAAGGAACTGGCCAGGAAATACTGGTGCAGCTGGCCCGAGGAGCCGTCAACAATAAGTACCGGGTCACCCTCGGGAAAGTCGATGACCGACCAGCGATCATTGTCGGCTGAGACCGCATCGGCTGGCAGGCGGGCATGCACCACATGTTGCCCCGCTTCCGGGAAAAAGACCTGGAATTTCTCACTGACCGTTTCGCCCGGGGCAATCTGGTCAATCAGCAGGGTCGGCAGCTGGTCCTCCTGCCCCTCCAGGCCCTCGGCCTCGGTCTCCTCCAGTTGATCGTCCTGATGAAACAGTGTGCGCAGTTTCACCTGCACCTTGTTTACTGCCTCCGGGCCAAAATTACGGATCCTTATGTTGATGAAAAGCGGGACACCAGCGGCACGGGTGTCATCGGCCGGGGCCAGGTGAGTGATGGCCAGGTTGGCATGGGGCTGGGCTGCGCAGCGGACCAGGTGAATCTCGTCCGAGTTATTCTCGATGCTCTGGAGCGACGTGCGCAACTGGGAAGGGGTTTCCCAGTCTGGCTGGCGAAAGTCGGAAATCACGTAGACGATGCGCTGTTCCTTCTCCCCCCGGGAGACAAGTTGGCGAACCAGTTCCAGCGCCGGCAGCGGGTCGATGGCGAAATCGGTGACTTCCGAGGTCGATCGTTTTTCCTCCAGCAGCTTGTCGAAGTCGGATCCAACGAACTCGGCATTCAGGTCGGCAATGCTGTCGATCTGGTCAACGAGGGCATCGGCCGACTCCGTACCGGTATTGGCGGCACGGGAGAAACGAAGCAGTGTGAAACGCTGTTGGCCCTGTTGCCTGGCCTGGACGCCAATTCGTGAGATCACCTGGTTGGCAGTTTCATAGGCGCTCCGTTCACCAACCGTATCCGACATCGAGTAACTGTCGTCAACCAGCACGTAGTGGTGAGTTACCTTGCCTCCGAAGCGGGAGAGCCACGTGCTCTGTGGATCCCACTGGGCCAGTAATGCCACGATCAGGGCGATCAACAGCATTCGCATCATCAGTAGCAGCAGTTGCTTGAGCCAGACCCACTTGCGGTGCTTCTTGTAGCTCTGCAGCAGGAACTCCATGGCCGCCCACTTCACCCGCCGGTGACGCATCATGTTGATCAGGTGGATCAACAGCGGCACGAGGGCAATCAGGAATCCCCACGTGAGTGCCTGGTAAGTGAACTGCATGGCCGTCTTTCTCTCTGCCACCAAGTGGCAGCGGGGTGTTCGCTTGTCTAGTTTCGGTAATGTCTTCCCAGTCGGTTGCTGAGGTAATGGGCGAGGGCTGCATCAAGCGGATCGCTGGTGCGGATCAGTTCGTAGTCAATCATGTTTCGGGCACACTGGTGACGGGTCGTGTCGAGGAATTCCTCGAGGGCTTCCAGGTACCCCTCCCGCAGGGATCGGGGGTTACAGTTAAGGAACTGATCCAGTTCCAGTCCGTCGAAACGAGTCGGCCCGCTGAATGGAAAATCGAGCTCGTCATCATCCATGACATGGAAGACCAGCACGTCATGGCCACGCTGGCGGAGCATCTTGAGTCCCCGGATCGTGCCCTCCGGGTCGGCCAGCAGGTCGGAAATGACCACGATCATGCCCCGGCGAGGAATTGTCTCGGCGGCACTGGAAAAGACTTTCAGCATGTCGGTCTTGTCCTGGGGCCTGACGGCGTCGAGTGACTTGATGATCGAAAAGATGTGGTTTCGCTTGCTGCGAATCGGCACCCGCTGGCGAACCTTCTCATCGAAAGAAATACACCCGACCGCATCCTGCTGGTGCAGTACCAGGTAGGAAAGGCTGGCAGCAATCGTGCAGGCATACTCGTACTTGTTCAGCGGCCCGTTGCCGTACTGCATGCTGTTGGAGGTGTCCACCAGCATCGTGCAGCGAAGATTCGTATCCTCCTCGAACTGCTTGACGTAAAGCCGGTCCTGGCGGGCCCAGACTTTCCAGTCAACATGGCGCAGGTCGTCTCCCACCACGTACTCGCGGTGCTGGAGG
>JAPYUD010000289.1:0-5066 GCA_029936215.1 Pirellulaceae bacterium
CAACGGCAGCTGGACTGGAAACCAGCAGGCAGCCGGCACACCCCACAACACCGACAAGCAGCAAGCAGACAAGCAGTCGTTTCATGGCAGCACCTTCCGCAGTCATTCAAGGGAATCCTCGTCACCTCAATCATAACGACTCGCCACCGCCGCTGCCCCGCCGGTAGAACCTCCAATCCCGCCGGCACTCCCATTATGTCCCGCCCAGAGATTTTTTAGCGGGCGGCGGGCCGGGGGGTATCACGTCAAGCAAAAGTGGTACAACATTGGGGAGCAGGTCAGTGATCGAAAACCCCCTTACCATTCACGACATCCACACCACTGTATTACATTAGTTGGGGTTGGATCACGAACAGCTGACCTTCCGATTCGGTGGCCGAAACGTGAGCCTGACAGATATGCACGGTTGCGTGGTGAGCGAATTGGTGGGCCAGGCTCTGCTCGCGTAGTTGCCTTTTCATCCACCTGGCCTCCTGCCGTCCTGCTTCTTCTGTGGTGCGATATCGGGCTTCAATAATTCAATTCCTATTTCCTGGAGACTTGTTATGAAACGCATTCTTTTTCTATTCCTCAGTCTGTCGGTCGCTGCCATGATCGGCTGTAATTCGAAGACGGAAAGTAAATCAGGAGATGGTGCGGATTCCGCTGTCAGCGATGCGGAGCCGGCCCCATGGGATTTTTCCACTCCAACGGCAGCAGTAGAAACCATGATTGCGGCGGCGGTAGCAAAGGATGTTGACACGTTGGCCGAGTGTTTTGCAGCAGATGCGGCAGGGGAATTTGAGTCGCTGAAAACGAAAACGGCCAGCGATGAGATGCTGCTGGAGTTGGAAGAATTTATGTCCGGCGGAACTGTAACCGGGGAGAAGATCTCTGCTGACGGGACGCAAGCCGTGGTCGAAGCGAAGCTGGGGCGCGACGAGCAGATTAACGTCATCAAGACGGATGCTGGCTGGAAGATTGTGGATTTCTAGCTCGAGTTCAGGGATTACACACTGAACTTGACCGCATACAGATCGCTGTCGCTCAAGGTAATCCGAATTCGCAGGGGCATGCCGGGACTCTGTTGTTTGAACGGTAGTGCAAGCGGCACGATGACCGAGTCGAGTTATCCTGCTGGCGACTCGTGACGTTAAAGTCCTCCAGACTCTTTCTAGCCAAGCAGCCGGTTGACGACTCTTGGGACCCAGTCGGGTATAGCGCGGAGGAATAGCTGTAGTTGTACCGCTCGGAAGAATGACCCGAGTCCATGTGCTGTTTGGGCAGCAAACTACCAGGGACTGTCACCTGTTAAGAGCATCGGTGGGATCGAGCAGGATCAAGATAAGGTTTCACGGTTTCGGGTCCACCTTCCAGTTTTGGTTCCGGCGCAGACCGTAGTAGGGATAGTAGTCCCAGGGCGCATCGAGGCCGATGGCACGCGGATCCTTGGTCCCGACCAGGTGGGCCTGCAGTTGCGTGCTGAGCTGCTGCTGCACCCTGGCAAAGTCGGGATTTCCAGCCAGGTTCACCAACTGGCCAGGGTCTTTCTGGATGGAATAGAGTTCCTCGGAGGGCCGCTTGGCAAAAGCCAGGTCGTAGAATCGCTTGAAGCCAATCTTGTCCTGGTTATCCATCAGCAACTGCTTGGTTGGTGAAGAATCGACCTCGCCAAAAGGGATGTAACGGGCACAGAACTCGCGGTCGGGGTTGCCTGCCGGCCAGCGGCCAGGTTCGTAATTCCTGATGTACAGGTATTCCCGGGTGCGTAAGGCGCGACAAGGATAGCCTTTGCCTCCCTCGCGACACCCGTCATGGCGTTCCATGGCGATGAACGCGGCAGATGTATCCTTAGAAAGTCTTTGGTTCGGATTTCCTTTGTTGCTGAACACGTCGATCAGGTGGCCGGCGGTCATCATCTCGGGCACGTGCAGACCGGCCGCAACGAGGAAGGTGGGCGCCAGGGTGCTGAGGTTTACCAGGCTCTCATGGACGCGGCCTGGAGCTTTGATGCCCCTGGGCCAGCGAATGGCCAGCGGCACATGGGTCCCTGCATCATAGAGACTGGCCTTGGCTCGCGGGAAAGGCATACCGTGATCGCTGGTAATCACGACGATGGTGTTGTCCAGTTGACCGGCTTCTTCCAGGGTCTTGATCGCAGCGGCAACCATCTTGTCGAAATGCTCAATCTCCACGAAGTAATCGAGCAGGTCATTCCTCACAACCGGATGATCGGGGAAGATCGGCGGCACGATCACCTTGGCGGGATCCTTTCCCGTCCGTCGCCCTGCGCCTTGCTCGTAACCGCGATGGGGTTCATGCGTCCCCAGCCAAAAGCAGAAAGGCTGACCCTTTGGAACTTGAGCAAGGAAGTCATCAAAGTTGCCCGCATAATCCTTGTTGGCCATGCCTTTGAAGGGAGGTTGTATCTTCCTGCTATTAAATCCCGCACCCGCTGGATTGACTGTCCGACCTCCCGGCTCAAGTCGCCCGGGGCTCCATCCCTTGCCGGTAAATCCAACGGCATAACCCGCCTGCCCTAGCAGCTCCGTGTAGGTAGAGAACTTCGCGGGCAAGGTGCTGTGGATGTTCCCAGCCTCTTCCAGACGCCATATATGTTGTCCAGTCAAAATGGCGCTGCGTGAAGGCCCACAAGTGGGGGCATCACAGAACGCATTGGTAAAGTGAAGCCCCTCACGGGCAATTCGATCAAAAGCCGGTGTCTTGATCTGCGGTTCACCGTTGGCGCCGGTATGTGCGTAACTCTGATCGTCTGAAATACAGAACAGGATATTGGGCTGCCTTGCCAGGTGAAACGATGTCAACGTTACGGAAGAATCCCTGTCTCCACGCTCAGCACCTGCATGGCCCTTGTCCGCTTCCGCTCTTTTCCTGAACGCATCCGAACCACACCCCACAACACCTACCAGCAGCAGGCAGACAAGCAGTCGTTTCATGGCAGCACCTTCAGCAGTCAGGAAAGAGAATCCTCGTGGCTTGATTGTAGCCACTCGCCACCGCTGCTGCCCCGCCGGTAGAACCCCCGATCCCGTCCGCACTCCCATTATGTCCCGCGGTGGAGATTTTTTAGCGACCGGAGGGCCGGATGGCCGCTGGAGCTCGAAGAGGATCTGCAAGAATAAGGCTCGTTGACATTATCCCCTGTAACTGTGCTTGGGAGATGTGCCATGGCCATCGCCGTGGAAACGGGATCTCGCTATCTTTCCGGTTATATTGCCAATAACATAAACAGCAGCAGCCTCGAGACAGCGGGCAGGTTGTGAATGATCTGAGTGCCAGTGCAACGGATCCACCCGGTCTATCGTGCTGGCCCGTATCAGTACCACCGAGAGTCCTTGAGACAACCGACCATGCATTCACCACACCAGGTTTCTCGTCGGCAGCTGCTTCACGCCGGGGTTCTGGGCCTTGGCGGACTCTCGCTCTCCCAGTTGCATGAAATCCAGGCCAGCCTGGGGAAGCAGCTGAAGGGTAAGGCAAGGAACGCAATTTTCGTGTTTCTCAACGGTGGGCCGTCTCAGCTCGACACGTTCGACATGAAGCCCGGCGCTCCGGAGGGGATTCGTGGTCCCTACAAGCCGATTGCCACGGCCGTCCCGGGCACGCATATCTGCGAGAAGCTGCCACGGCTTGCCAGGCTTGCCGACAAGTACTCCATCTTGCGTTCGGCCAACCACCATTTGACTGCCCACAACAGCAGCGCAGCTTATGTTCTAAGCGGTCACTCACCAGGCACCGATGCGGATATCGTGCCAAGTGCCACGGACCATCCAACGTATGGCTCGGTGGTCTCGCGACTCAGGCCCTCCGGCAGCGCGATGCCCGATTTTGTACTGACACCCCGCCTGTTGTTTGATATGGGTTTTCCCACCCCGAGTGCCGGTGGAGGTTGGCTCGGTCGGATTTACGATCCATTTCCCGTGGTGCGAAATCGTATGATGACACGCGCACCGGCCTGGGGCGGCACGTTGCCGGTTCCGGAGGCTCTCACATTGCCGGAGACTCTGACCACAGATCGGCTGGGCGCTCGTCAGCATTTGCTGGGCGAATTAAACAAGGATTTCTCCACGGGTGAGAAGTACCGTGACATCCGGACACTCGATAGTCACCGGTCACAGGCCCTGGAGTTATTGCTGTCGTCCAGCAGTCGCGAGGCGTTTGATGTCAGCAAGGAACCGGATGAGTATCACGAGCGATATGGTCGCTTTGAAATGGGCCAGGCGATGCTGCTCTCGCGTCGCTTGATCGAGTCCGGTGTTCGATTTGTCACGGCCAATGCCGTCTCCAATCCTGCCAACACGCGGTTGTCACCCTTCCAGATCTGGGATACGCATTTCGATCATTTCCGGCTCTACAACGACAACCTGTTGCCGGAGTTTGACCAGGCTTTCTCAGCCCTGATCTCCGACCTGGATGAAAGGGGCTTGCTCGATGAAACGCTGGTGTTCGCGATGGGTGAGATGGGTCGCACGCCGAAGATCAATGATGCCAAGGATGGCGGGCGAGATCACTGGGGCCGGGCTTACTCTGTTCTCTGGGCAGGGGCGGGAGTGCATGCTGGCGGAGTGTTTGGAGCAACGGACAAGCACGCGGCCGATGTGATCGACATGCCGGCCTCGCCGGATGATATTGCAGCCACGATTTACGAGGCGCTGGGCATACCCTACGACACAGTACTGACCGATTTCAGGGGCCAACCACGTCACATCACTGATGGGAGGCCGGTGACAGCACTTCTCAGTTAGCCAACACTATACCCCTGTCTAGTGAGTAGGTGGCAACTGCATCGGGTGGCTATAGCGTGGGCATGTGAACTGAACCTTGGCGTTCATAGCAGCACCTTCAGCAGTCAGTAAAGAGAATCCTCGTGGCTTGATTGTAGCCACTCGCCAAGTGGGGCAGCAAACTCGTGATGCCCGTGGCCGAGCTCCCCGAGAGCGTGAAGGACGCCGTGCTGAAGATGGTCATGGCTAGTCGGTTACATCAGAGTGACTCTTACGTTGCCGGACCCACACGAATTGAATATAATTGCCCTGAGTTGGTGAGTTTGAGCTCACCGTTACATG
>JAPYUD010000290.1:0-5047 GCA_029936215.1 Pirellulaceae bacterium
GCCTCGAGCAACTCGGCACAGCGAAAGCTCGATTCGACTTCCCCTCCGGGGCTGTTGATCTCAATCACCACCAGGTCCACCCCCAGTTTCCGTGCCCGCTGCAGCTGCCTCTGCAGAACTTTTTCCGTGAAAGGAAAGATCGGTCCCTCAAAGCGAATCAGCACCCCCTGCTTGTGGACCCTGGCCAGATCGTCGGCTGAAAATGCCGGGCCGCAGGCAAGCAGTCCGGCCAGCACGGCAAACGGAAGAAGACGCCCGAAAAGATTAGTTTTCGAAAACATGGCTGAACGGGACCTGGTGAAAACGACAGAGCCTGGAACACTGATTATAGGCGATCGGCAATTGCTGTGGGTTCTGGCGACCCTGGCAAGAGGCCGATATATTCGAGCAGACGACGGGGGACAACAGTTCGGAAAGGCCTACCCTGTTTCGCTCTGCAAGGAACAAGAACATGTCACGCAAGATGGTCATTTTGACCGAGGGCTATTCCAACCCTCACACGGCCAAGACAGCCTGCAGCGTGATCCGCTACCGGCGAGATGAAGTGGTGGCCGTGCTGGACAGCACGCAGGCGGGTGCCGACTGCAGCGGCACGCTGGGGGTCGCTCCGGGCATCACCTTTATCTCAAGCCTGGATGAAGCCCCCGAGGCCAACACGCTGCTGATCGGCATCGCCCCTCCCGGGGGACAGATCCCCGATGCCTGGCGGAGGATTGTCCTCTCGGCCATCGAGCGCGGGATGGATGTCATCTCCGGTCTGCATGATTTCATTTCGGAGGATGAACAGTTTTCCAGTGCCGCACGGAAAAAGGATGTGCAATTGGTGGATGTCCGCAAGGTCGACATACAGACCATTGCCCGCAGACCCGGGTTTCGTGAGGATTGTTTCCGGGTTCACACCGTGGGGCATGACTGCAGCGTGGGCAAGATGGTCACTGCTATCGAGATTACCAACGGGCTCAAGACACGTGGACACGATGCCAAGTTCCTGGCAACCGGCCAAACCGGCATCATGGTGGAGGGAGATGGATACCCGCTGGACCGGGTGATTGCCGATTTTGTTAGTGGAGCAACCGAGCGACTGGTGCTGGAGAATGAACATCACGAGGTTCTTGTCATCGAGGGCCAGGGAAGCCTGGCCCACCCTTCCTACTCGGCCGTCACACTGGGAATCCTGCACGGGGCACTGCCCCATGCCCTGGTCCTCTGCTTCGAGGTTGGCAGGGAAGGAATCACCGGCGTGGAACATGTTCCCATCCCCTCGCTCTCCCGCATCATCGAGATCAACGAGATGATGGCTGGACTCTGCCAACCCTGCCCGGTGGTGGCGGTCGCCATGAACGGGCGACGTCTGAAGGAGGAGGAAGCCGAGGAGCACCGGCTCCAGGTCGAGGACGAACTGCAGTTGCCGGTGGCCGATATCTTTCGTGATGGCCCGGAACGGATTATCGATGCGGTCCAGCAGGCTCGCCAGGATTGGCTGGCGGGAGATGGGAGCGAGTAATGGAGTTGATCCTGCACCGCTTCGAACTTCCCCTGCAGCACACCTTCACAATTTCTCGTGGGTCGGTCGACGTGCAGGAGACAATGATTGTCGAATTGAGGCACGGTGGCCTGGCAGGATTTGGGGAGGCAACCACCAACTCCTACTACAATGCCACCCTCGAGCAGATGGTGGCGGACCTCCGCCGCATCGAGCCGCTGGTTGCAGATTCCACGCCGGAGGATCCAGGACAGTTCTGGCAGCAGGCCCGGGAGGAACTGGCCGACAACCCGTTCGCCCATTGTGCGCTCGACATGGCGATGCACGATCTCTGGGGCAAGGTGCGAGGAGAACCGGTCTACCAGCTGTGGGGTTTGTCGACCGATTCGGTCCCGGCAAGCAACTACACGATCGGCATCGACTCGATCGACGTGATGGTGGAGAAAATGCAACAGCAGGCAGGCTGGCCGATCTACAAGATCAAGCTGGGGACTCCCCATGACCTGGAGATCATCGCCACGCTGCGCGAGCACACCGATGCCGTCTTCCGTGTCGATGCCAACTGTGCCTGGAGCGTGGAGGAGACAATCGAGAACTCCGGTGCAATGCGAGAGCTTGGAGTGGAGTTTATCGAGCAGCCGTTGCCTGCCGAGCAGCGGGATGAGATGTCGCACGTCAAGCAACACTCGCTGCTGCCACTGGTGGCGGATGAAAGTTGCATCGTGGAAGCTGACGTGGATCGCTGCGCCGAGGGCTTTGACGTGGTCAATATCAAGCTGGTGAAGTGCGCGGGCCTGACACCGGCACGGCGGATGATCCAGCGGGCACAGGAGCTGGGACTGAAGGTCATGGTGGGCTGCATGACCGAATCGACCGTTGGCATTTCCGCCATTGCACAACTGTTGCCGATGCTTGATTACGTCGACATGGACGGTGCCGCATTGCTGGCCGAGGATATCGCCGACGGGGTGAAAGTAAAGCAAGGGATCTGTCACTACCCCGATGTCCCAGGATGTGGAGTCTCCCTGCTCAAGGACGGGAAAATCCCTGTCACGGAGTGACTGGATGTCGGCATGGGCTGACACCGATGATTGATCCATGCCGGTTTCCTTGCGGTCGGAATCGGTTAGCCTGCTCCCTGGCTTCTGCCGGGGGGAAGGGAATGGACTCGAGATCACCAACGGAAAAGGAACTGCTCTCCAGCATCCAGCTGTCACTGGTCAAGGGGATTGGCCCCTGCCGCTTTGCCGAGCTGGTCAGTCATTACGGCTCGGCCTGCCAGGTCCTGGAACGGCGTGCGGACCTTCACGGCGTGCCGGAAAACCAGGTCCAGTTTCTTCATTCCCAGGAGAATCGTGACCAGGCAGCAAAGATCCTGGCATACTGCCACTCCTCGAACATCGAAGTCCTGGTCTCTCATTCGGATCAGTATCCGCCCCTGCTGAGGGAAATCCACGACCCTCCACCCTTGTTGTTTATCCGCGGGAACCGCCTGCCACGAGACGATCTTTCGCTGGCCATCGTGGGAACTCGATTCGCCTCACCGTACGGCCTGGAAATGGCACGGCGTTTCTCGACAGCTGCCGCCCAGGTCGGATTTACCGTGGTCAGTGGCCTGGCCCGGGGAATCGACGGCATGGCCCATCAGGCGGCACTCGATGCAGGGGGCCGCACGATTGCCGTCCTCGGCGGCGGGCTGGACCGTGTCTACCCGGCGGAGCACGGTTCCCTGGCTCAGCAGGCAGCCGAGGCGGGCATGCTGATGAGCGAACTGCCGCCACTGGCCAGCCCCACCGCCGGCGCCTTCCCCCGTCGTAATCGCTTGATCAGCGGCATGGCACTGGGAGTGATCGTGGTCGAGGCACCCCGGCGGTCCGGTGCCCTGATCACGGCCCAACTCGCCCTGGAACAGGGTCGCGAGGTATTTGCTATCCCCGGCCAGATCGATCGTGAGAGCAGTCGCGGCTGTCACCAGTTGCTCCGTGACGGAGCGGTGCTGGTGGAATCGGTAAGCCAGGTGATCGAGGAACTTGGGCCCCTGGCCAGGACCACCAGCGACAGGGACGGGCACCGGGTGAAACGCCCTGCCGAGCTGGACCTGAACGAACTGGAACGCACGGTGCTGGACGCGATCGGAGAGGGTCCCACTTCCATTGACCAGGTGATCCGCTCCAGCGGCCTTCCTGCCTCGCAGGTACTGGCAGTGCTGAGCGTGCTGGAAGTCCGCCTGCTGGTGTCACGCGAAGCGGGCCAGCAACTGAGGCGCTGCTAGTAGGCCTGCTGCAGGATCTCCAGCACATCTTCCAGGCTGGCGGGACGCGGGTTCAACCAGAAAAGTCGCTGTATCGCGAAGGTCTTTTCGGCAAACATCGGCAGCTGGTCTTCGCTTCCTCCCAGTTCCCTGATTCGCAGCGGGATACCGATCTGCTCACGGATCTTTTCAACTCGCTCGATCCCTTTCTGCCCCGCCTCGTGATCGGAGAGTCCGGTCGTGTCGACCCCCAGCAAGCGGGCCACAGCGGCAAATGCCGCTTCCCGTGCTGGCAAGTTAAAGGCCATCACGTAGGGAAGCAACAGACCGTTACCTGCCCCGTGGGAACAGTGCAGGACTCCCCCGATGGGATATTCCAGGGCATGCACCAGTGCCACCCCGCTGTTGGAGAAGGCCATGCCAGCAAGGGTTGCTGCCAGGGCCATCTTGTCCCGGGCCTGCTGGTCTGCGTCGTTGACTGCTGCCACCAGGTTTTCCCCGATCAGCTCGATCGCCTTTTCCGCCAGGCAATCTGCCAGCGGGAAGCTCCCCTCGTAGGCACATTTCTCGCCAGCAGGCACCACCAGCTTGTCAAACTGCACCGCCGTGTAAGCCTCGATTGCATGGGTCAGTGCATCGATACCACTATCCGCTGCTACCTGCCGGGGGCAACTGTAACTCAACTCCGGGTCGACCAGTGCCAGTGCCGGCCTGAGGTGGTTGCTTTGCGTACTGACCTTGATCTGGTTCGCCGTATCGGTGAGCACCGCGCTATGGGAGACCTCACTCCCGGTACCCGAGGTGGTCGGAATACAGACCAGTGGCATCACCGGACCGGGGATCTTGTCCATCCCAAAATAACTTCCCGCCTCTCCTCCATGCGTCTGGACTGCCGCGGTGATCTTGGCAAGGTCCATGTTGCTACCACCGCCGAGTCCGACAATCACGTCAGGCTGGCATCCAGCCGCCCGCTCGATCGCCCTGCTGGCAGTCTCGATCGACGGTTCCGCTTCTCCGCCGTCAAAAACCTCCAGCTGGCAACCTGCCTCCCTGAGTGGTCTGGCGACCGTTTCCACCAGCCCGGCTTCCTGCAGGTTGGCATCGGTCACCAGCAGTGCTCTCTGCCAGTCCCGTGCTGTCGCTTCAGCGGCAAGTCGCGTGACGGCTCCGCGGCCAAATGTCAGCTGATCGGCGGTGTAAAAATTCCAGCTACTGGGCATGGTCAGTTAGGAATCCCTCTTGATCAGGTTATTGATCCAGTGGGCCACTGTCTCTGCATCATCCTGCTGGAGAAAGTGCTCGATCAATGCTGG
>JAPYUD010000291.1:0-5029 GCA_029936215.1 Pirellulaceae bacterium
CTCTACAGCAGGCTCGAGAAGCTTGCACCGGAGCTCGACGTGGAGGTACTCTTCAACGGGGCCAACCTGGATGACCTGGGAGATTATCGTCCGGGCATGACGGCGGCCGGTGAACATGCCGTCAGGAGCCCGCTGATCGAGACCGGCCTGGACAAGCAGGATGTCCGGGACCTGGCCGCTTACTGGGAATTGCCGGTCTGGAACAAGCCTGCCAGTCCCTGTCTCTCCAGTCGCGTTGCCTATGGCCTGGAAGTCACCCCGGAGCGTCTTGCCCGGATTGATGCTGCCGAGCAGTTTCTCCGCTCGCGCGGTTTTTCTCCGCTGCGGGTGCGTGAGCATCCGGGCCACCTGGCCCGTGTCGAGGTGCCACTTGACCAGGTCCAACGGCTCTGCCAGCAACCGCTTCTTGGCCAGCTGAATGACTACTTGCAGGAGCTTGGCTACAAGTCCGTGACAGTCGACAAGGAAGGCTTCCGTTCTGGAAACCTGAATCAGCTCGTCACGCTCGATGCCGGGTCGGTGAAAGAAGACCTGTAACTGGCAGGTGTGCGGATCATCCCCTCCCCGGCAGGAGCAAGGGATGGTTGTCTTTACCGGTTGCTCTTCCCATACTTGAATGACAAGTGAGCAGCTGCTCGTTAAGGAATGTCCTTCCAGGGTCCAGCTCGATGAATTCAGAGGATGTCACACCAGGCCCGGCCGGCGATTCGCCGCTATCAGGGAGGCAGCTGGGAGAGTACCAGTTGCTCCGCCGCCTTGGACGAGGTGGAATGTCAGAGGTCTACCTGGCAGAACAGCAGTCGCTCAGGCGCAAGGTTGCCTTCAAGGTGCTCAAGAGTGACCTGGCCGAGGACGAATCCTACGTGCGGCGGTTTCACAAGGAAGCCCAGGCGGCTGCCTCGCTGGTCCATGCGAATATCGTGCAGATCCACGAAGTCGGCTGTATCGAGGGGTTTCATTACATCGCCCAGGAGTACGTGCCGGGGCAGAGCCTGGCACAGTACCTCGCCCGCCACGGTGCCGTCGACATCGAGCTGGCGGTCTCGATTATCCTCCAGGTTGCCGCGGCGCTGGGCCGGGCAGGACACCAGGGGATCATCCACAGGGATATCAAGCCAGCCAATATCATGCTTTCCTCCACCGGCGAGGTGAAAGTTGCGGACTTTGGCCTGGCCCGTATTAGTACCGACAGCGAGGGGGTCGATGCAACCCAGGTCGGTATCACCATGGGGACCCCGCTCTACATGAGCCCCGAGCAGGCCGAGGGAGAGGGGGTCGATCCGCGTAGTGATATCTACTCGCTGGGAGTCACCGCCTACCAGATGCTTGCTGGCCGGCCGCCCTTTGAAGGAGAGACGGCACTGAGTATCGCCGTTCAGCACCTCAAGCGAGAACCCGAACCGCTGACCGAATTGCGCCCCGGGCTCCCGGAACCTCTTGCTGTGATCGTCCACCGCATGCTGAAAAAAGAACCCGCTGCCCGCTTCCAGTCCGCCAAGGAACTGGTCCAGGAGATACGTGCCATGGAGGTGGAAGGCCTGGAAATTTCCTGGTCCACCAGTGGCTCGGGTTTTGGTGGGGGGGACTGGATGGAATCGAACGAGGTCCGCGTCGAGGCGACCCAACAGCGTGCCGCGCTGATGAAAACAGCCGCGAAGCGGACAACCACCTGGGGCAGGCTCACGTACTGGACCCTGCTGGCCATGGTTGCCCTGCTGGTTGCCGTGGCGATTCCGCAGATGCTGCCCCCACGCCCACTACTGGAGGTGCAGGGGGGAAGTGACGGAGTGGACAGGAAGCAGACGGTGGAAGAACAATTCGTCTACGCCTCGCTGGCCAACAACGAGGAGGCGCTTAAGAGCGTGGAGAAGTACTTCCCACCGGTTGACGGGAATCGAAAAAACCAGCGATTTGCCTACCTCTGCCGGCAGAAACTGGCCGACCTCTGCCTGGAGCAGGAACGGCTGGAGGATGCAATGAACTATTACACGGAGCTGGTAGACCTGGGGCCGGACGAGTCACTGCTGCAGGCCTTTGGCCTGGTAGGACAGATCAACGTGCATGTCCGCCGTGGCGAGCTGGAGGAGGTCAACGAGAAGATCACGGACATTGCCGGACTCTCCTGGGACCTGGACCGGTCCATCCCGGTGGAGGTGATCCGTGACCTGATGCAGAAGCTGGACCCGTCGCTCCAGGAGACCTTCAAGGATGTCCTGCTGGAAACCTACCCGGACCGCTTATCAGGTGATCTCGTCAAGCAGCTGCTGGACGCGTTCTTCCAGCTGGGAGGTGAGCTCCGCACTGGCCGAACGGTCACGCGTGTACTCCACCTCGATCGGTTCTCCAAAAGAAATCGTCGACTGCCGCTCGCCGCGAACCGTGGCCGAGTAACACTTGAGCACGTCCTCCTCGAACTTGTCGACCGTCTCGGCCAGTCTCTCCACGCTGGGGTTTTCCAGCACATAGTCCCCCGGGTAGCTAAAGAGCTGAACAACCAGGAAGACCTCGTCGAGCATGTTGTCCAGCTCCTTCCGTTGGTCACTCTCCGGCTGCTCCCCCAGCTCCCCGATCGCCTCGAGGGCAACCCGCCGGATTTCCTTGACACGTTCGGGGATCGTCTTGGACTCGTTTTCCAGGCCGTGCTTCTGCTCGTGGCGGGCGAGGATCTGCCGGGCCAGAAAATCGGTGCGATCCGGAAGGCTACCGCTGCGGACCTCGCCGAGGTACTCGAGTTCCTTGAGCGCCATCAGCGCTCCGCCCAGGGCATAGATCCTCTCGGGCAGTGCCAGCTCGGGCCGGGGCCGCCAGTGGATCGATTCTTCCAGCTGGTCCATGACTCCCAAAAGGTCGCTGGTCGGGTCCTCCACGTAACGGTACTTCAGCGCCGCCGGGATCACAACGATCGGCCGCTTGGGCTTGCGTGCGGAGAACATCGCGATCGCTGCCGCACCTTCCCGGAACGGCGTGATGCGGTCGTTGCAGTGGTAGACCTCTCCCTCGGGGAAGATCACCAGCGGCTGAGGCTTCTCTCGCAGGATGCCGCGAGCAATCTTGACCGCTTCCAGGTCCGTCCCCTCCCGGTCAATGCTAAAGGCACCAAGCTTCTGTAACATCCACTGGCTGATTTTTCCCTTGCTGTCAAAAACATGCCAGGTCGCCATATAGTAAAAGGGACTGCCGCAGGCATCGGAGGCAGCGAAGATGGTGTACGAATCGGCATGGGTCGGGTGGTTGGGAGTGATCAGCACTCCCTTGCCGGCATCGATCGCCTGGCGGACCACCTCGGCGTTGCGGACATCGACGTTGCTGAGTTGACATTCCTTGAGGGCCCGGCGAACACGGTTGCCACGAGTCATTCTCACCAGCCAGGGGGAGAGCTTGGGGAGCCAGCGGCGGGGTGGCGGAGCCATGCGGTAGGGATTCATTCGCGTTCCTTTTACAGATCTGTGGAGCCTGGATGGCATTATGACCTGTTGCGGTCAGCCAAAGAGGCGTCGCTACTCGGGCTCGTCTACCGGGCTGTCGCTGTTGATCTTCTGCTGCAGGTAAAGCACCGCGATGGCAAACCCGCCCGCCCCGATCGCGTCACTCCAGATCCACCAGGCGGGCATCTCCGATGAAAACCCGTAAAGCAGGTTGATGATTTCCAGGATGGCAAGCGAGAGTGCCAGCAGGCGGATGACGGAGGCATAGTGGCGCACGTTGGTGGCCAGGACCAGTGCCAGCAGACCTAGCAAGGCACACAGGCCGGAGGTCATCCGGGCCAGGTATTCGACAATTGGCGCGTCGGGAAAATCTCCCAGGCCCAGCCACTGGTGACAGGCCGCCATCCAGCTGGTCGGCATCAGGAAGGGGACGACGGCAATGCAGCAGCAGATGCCAAAGCCGATCAGTAGCAGCCTGAGGAGTTTCTCGTGCATGGAAGAGCGGTCAGGTTGGAGGTTCTGGCAGGGAGCAGCGCCATGGCAGCGGGCCTTTCGCTAGGATAGGGGCTGGCAGGGGGCAGTTCAACTCTCTGCCGGTGACTGGGGGAGATGAAATCATGAGCGAGGCGATTGCCCAGGGGACGGTACTGGCGGCAGATGTCCGTGGCGAGCTGGCCGAGAGCTGCGAGCTGCGGGACGATCCGCCCCGGCTGCGAGCGCGGCTCTCAGAAGAGGGGTACGTGCTGCTCCGCGGCGTGGTCGATCGGCAGGTCGTGATGGCGGCCCGGCAGGAGGTCTTCGAGCGGCTGGAGGGGGTGGGCGAGATCCTGCCGCCGGCAGGGGAGGGGATTGCCAGCGGGGAGAGCCTGCGGCGGGAGCGGGAGACGGACCTGGGAGTTTTCTGGCGGAGCGTGAGCCAGGGCGTGCGGCTTCGGACAGCCACTCACGGGCCCGAGATGCAGGCGGTGATGGACCTGCTCGTGGGGGAGCAGGCTGTGGCGCATGATTACCTTTTCCTCCGGCCGGGGCCGGTCGGCCGCTCGACCAGCCTGCACTATGACCATCCTTTTTTTTCCCGCGGATCGGACCGGGTCTACACCGCCTGGCTGGCACTGGGGGACATACCGCTGGAGGAGGGGCCGCTGATGGTGCTGGAGGGCTCGAACCGTTTTGCCGACCTGGTCGAGCAGGTGCGGGGCATTGACTATGACTCGAGTGACTCGCCGACGGTGCAGGTCCTCTCGGACACGGCAGAGTTTGCCAGGCAGCGGGGATCACGGCTGTTGGTTTCTCCTTTCGAGGCGGGGGACCTGATCGTGTTTGACATGTTCACCATGCACGGGTCGCTTGATAATCATTCGCCCGAGGGACGGGTGCGGTTAAGCTGTGATGTCCGCTGGCAGCCGGCCACCGACCCGGTTGACCCACGTTACAAGGGAGAGGATCCGCCGGGGACGACCGGGGCCGGTTACGGGGAGCTGAACGGGGCCAAGCCGCTGGACGTTCCCTGGCACACGCGCTAAGAGCGCGATCTGGCTGGTGGCCTGGTGCGCCGCTGTTTATCATTTCGGGAATGGCGTGCTTCAACAACAAAAAGACGCCGG
>JAPYUD010000292.1:0-5027 GCA_029936215.1 Pirellulaceae bacterium
GTGCAGGGCGATGACCTGCTGGTCCTGTATGCCGAATCGAGTTCCCTGTCCGCGAACATCGACAGGGAAATCCGTTGTCACCCACTCCCCCGTGCTGGAAGACCAGGTGCGGGTGTGGCGGGCCCTGTCGTTGGCGATGACCACGTCCAGAAAGCCGTCGTGGTCAAGATCCAACAACCGGACGCCGTTCGCTGAACCGTTCTCGGCGCGGAGCGGTTGGTCCAGTAGCAGGTGCTTCTGCAGGCGGTCAGCGGCCTCACGGAAGTTCAGGAACTTGACCTTGCGGCCGTAGTGAGACACGGCGTGGTCAATGATCTCGATCACCTGGTCGTTACGAATCCAACCGTGGGGATGGAAGACGAGATTGAAAACACCCTGTTTCTTGACCACCACGTCCAGCGCGATCTTCATGTCGCGAACCGTGTCGGGATTGTTGGGTTGCTGAACATGTTGAGCGGCCCAGTCGCTGGGGACGATGCAGGGGAATTCCCAGCAGCGACGCCCAACCAGGTAAGGATAGGGGTAATCCCGGATCGTGTTCACGAACGAGGGGAAGGGAATGTAGTGGCCGAAACGGTCCTCTCCGTCCGGACGAGTTACCCAGGATCGAGGCAGGCTGTGATCTGCCGGGGTGATGATATTGAAGACCGAGCTGTCGATGGAAAGGAAATGCCCCTTGGAGCTTGAGTCGTTGAAAATCTCTGTCCAGAAACGTGGGCTGGGGGTGTTGAGTGAATCACAGCAGGGCATGCGAAAGGCAACCGGGCGGTTTCCTGGGATGCTGGCCATCAGGTCAACGCACTGGTGGTAGGTGTGCTTTGATTGTGGAAGATCACTTTTTTGCAGGCAGGGACAGGGATGGTCGATGGTATGGATGTCGATATTGAGGCCTTCCTCGAGCCAACTCGCCAGGCGGGGATCCTGGGGGTTGATCTTGTTGGTCATGATGCTGACCGGCGCCCTCCCGTCGATCTTTTTCAGCCGCTCGAGGATTGGTCGTAGGTAGTTCTCGTAACGTGCGGTGTCCCGCATGTCGTCAATCGCCAGCACGACGACCGCTTCGACTCCCTCTTCCCCGACCCACTGCGGCGTCGTCAGTTTCGGGAATTCGCCCGACACGTAATATGGATCCAGTGCCGAATCCAGGTAGGTCAGACGGTTGCCGGGCTGGGCCCCGAGAACGCCGCAGGTGAGAAAGGTAAAGAGCAGGGAGAGGAGTGGAAGTGTGGCTGCCGAGCGTCGTCGTGGTGAATACATATCGGGCCTCGTCGCTTCCATGTTCCAGCTCAATGCTACGATTGTTACTCTCAAGGGCCCGTGACGCAAACCATGCGGGCCCGTCCGCCACGACAAAGAGCTACAGTGAACCACGTTTCCACTGGTTGCGTGAGAGGATAACATGATGCCAGGCTTCAGTTGAGTAACCGTCGTTTTGGAGGAATGAAATGCCTGTTCGATCGTGGCTTGTTGTCCTGCTCCTGGCCGGATGTTCTGTCACCACTGCCGCCGAGTTTCCTGGCGCCAAGTCGGCCTGGCAGGAGTTTGACCGATACGACTTCACGGTCGACGGCCGGCGCTGCTGGGTGGTGACCCCGCAGGCGGAAGCGGAGGGGCGGCCCTGGATCTGGCGAGCACGATTCTTTGGGCATGAACCGCAGGCGGACATCGCGCTGCTGAAGGAAGGGTTTCACCTGGCCTACTGTGACGTGGGGGGACTTTATGGCAACCCGCAGGCGGTCAAGCACTGGAATGCGTTTTACCAGCTGCTGACGGAGAAACATGGTCTCGCCCGGCGGCCCGCGCTGGAAGGGATGAGCCGGGGTGGTTTGATCATCTATAACTGGGCTGCGGCGAATCCGGATAAAGTCGCCTGTATTTACGGAGATGCGCCGGTCTGTGATTTCAAAAGCTGGCCCGGTGGCAAGGGAAAGGGCAAGGGGAGTCCCGGATCCTGGACGCAATGCCTCGAGGTTTATGGTTTCACGGAAGCCGAGGGGCTTGCCTACGAGGGCAACCCGATCGACAGGCTCAAGCCGCTTGCTGAGGCGCACGTACCCCTGTTACATGTGGTTGGCGATGCCGATGTGGTGGTGCCGGTCGAAGAAAATACGGCGATCATCGAGGCGCGGTACAAGCAGCTGGGTGGTTCCATCCAGGTCATTCACAAGCCGGGGGTGGGTCACCATCCACACTCGCTCAAGGACCCGGCTCCGATCGTGACATTTGTTCTCAAGCATACAAGGCGAAACGTGCAACAACGCCGTAGCCTGGACAATTCACGGATTCGTTTCCAGCGAGAGAAGAAGGGGCACGTCGCCTTTATTGGTGGTTCGATTACCGAGATGAATGGCTACCGGCCGATGGTCTGTGAGAGCCTCAGGAAACGTTTTCCAGAAACAGAATTTACCTTTACCGCGGCAGGGATCTCCTCGACCTGTTCGACCAGCGGCGCCTTTCGACTTGCCACCGATGTGCTTTCAAAGGGGCCGGTTGATATGTTCTTCATCGAGTTTGCTGTCAACGATGACCAGGATGCAGGTCACAGTCGAGAGGAGTGTATTCGTGGCATGGAGGGAATCGTCCGGCAGACCCTGCGCCACAACCCGGGCGCGGATATCGTGATCACGCATTTCGTGAATCCTGGCATGCTCAAGCAACTGCAGGCCGGTAGCACGCCCCTGTCGATGCGAGCCCATGGGGACGTGGCCAGCCACTATGGTGTGTCAACGATCCACCTGGCCAAGGAAGTGGCCGAGCGGATCGGTTTCGGCACGCTGAGCTGGCAGGAGTTTGGTGGAACCCATCCGAAGCCCGCGGGAAACCGGATCTGCGCCGACATGATCGATCAGTTACTCGATAGTGCATGGAGCGAAATACTCCCGGACGATGCGCGGCCAGTTGCCCATGCTCTCCCCGGAATACCCCTGGATCCCCTGCATTATGGGGGCGGGCGTTTTGTGGACCCGAAGCAGGCATCCCTCAAAGCGGGATGGCAGATCGCGACGCCGGACTGGCAGGCACTTCCTGGCGGCAAGCGATCTCGTTTTACCAGTATGCCGATGTTAACGGCAGAGAAAGCAGGGGCTGAATTAACCTTGGAATTTACCGGCGCGGCCGTGGGGGCTTACCTGGTGGCCGGGCCCGATGCCGGGATACTGGAAGCTCGGGTGGATGATGGGGAATTCAAACCGGTGAACCTCTACCATCGCTTTAGCAAGGGCCTGCATTACCCGCGTACCGTGATGTTCGGTTCCGGATTGCCGCCAGGTGAACATGTCCTGACGTTACGTGTCTCGGCGGAGACAACGAGCACGGGCCACGCGGCGCGGATCATGAAGTTCGTGGCGAATTAAGACGGTCTTTCCGAGGGTGCGTGCATCGGGAAGGATGGACAATGGGCAAAAAGAAAACGATTTTTGAGAAGGCGCTTGTGATCTGGGGAAAGAACCTGGAGAAGGAGGCAGCCAGAGCAAAGAGCATTGTGCGCAGTGATTACGAGGTGGTCTTTGCCGATGGCGTGAATCTCCAGACCGGTGTCTCCGAGGCGCTTTCAAGCGTGTTTCTTGGAGGTGGTGATTTGACTGTGATCGCCGTGATTGTCGCCCGCTTATCCTTTGATGATTTTGATCACTGGTATTTTCTGCCGACCGCAAAAACCACCCAACTGCCAGGAGAGCACCATGCCCTGTTGCCAGGTTCCGCGCCGCGTGCGTGGTTGCAGCTCGGTGACGGGGGAGGAGCAGGTCCGGTCAACTGGGCCAGCGACGATGTGGCTTTTGCGGAAGCGATTACTGCTGACAGGGGATTATTGAAACTCAGTAAAAAGGTGAATTTCTCCTGGAGGGGCCATGGGGTAACAACCAGTCACCAGTTTCCACTCCAGCTGCGTCCCGCAGGTAGCGGTTGGGTTCACGTTGCCATGAAGGGGGGCGGTTATGGTTTTGGCATGGACAAGGCCGGGTTCAAGTGTTTCACACGGATCTGCCAGGTCCTTGAGCCGCTGCTGGCTACCCACCGGGATGAGCCAGAATCAGACTTTCTCCTTCCGTTTGACTACTCGGCTGTCATGCTGGCCGACAGTTCATCGGAATCGTAGCCAGGCCAGGACCTCGTTGTAGGCGATCCCGAGACCAGCCCACCAGTCATGGTAGGTAGGGAGACAACCTCGATTGCGGGGTGAGTCGAAATATGATCCTGTCCCGAAAAATTACTTGTGCTGGTACACGCGTACCCAGTCCACCTGCATGGACTGTGGGAAATATGTCAAATCATATAGTTCGTTTTTGCCGCGCTTGTCCGGACCGGGAGCGTTGGGGCCCCAGACACCAAAATAGCTGCCACCGATCGCCTGGTTCAGGATCAGGTAGAAGGGATAATCCCGATACATTTGTTTCCCGCCAAACCTGGCACGATCGGTAAGATCAAGTCCTGGTCCCCAGGGCTTGCCGTCGAAGGTGAAGATAATCCGGTCCCGGGTCCACTGGCAGCCGTAAACATGGTAAGCCGATGTGTAGGATGGTTGGCCCGGCCTGGCCTTGAGTGAGCCATCCAGTTTTTGGTCAGCGATCCATTGCCGTGGATCGATTACCCCATCGTAACGTCGGTAATGGGAGTACCAGCCGAGATGGCCAACGGTCCAGTTGCGTGGGCTGGTGTGAAAGACGGCACCACCATGATACAGACGGGTGGCACGGCCCGACATTTCCATGATGTCAATCTCACCGCTATAGGGCCAAGTACTGCGAGCCCATTCACGCTTGGCATCTGCAGTTGCCTGGTCCCAGTACCCGGAGTAGGGAGCGGTTTTGCTTTCTGGCAATAACCAGAATGCCGGCCATGTGGGGATTGCCGTGATCTGCCCTTTGTCACTGGTCGGATTCTTGATCCGTGCCTCGAAGATTCCGTAGGTAAACGAGGCCATGGTTTCCGTCGTCAGTTGTGCTGACGTGAACCCCAGATTTTCCACGTGACCTGTGATCGGTCCCTGGGGTTTATCTCGCAGGGGGTATTTCTTGCCAGGAACATGG
>JAPYUD010000293.1:0-3112 GCA_029936215.1 Pirellulaceae bacterium
CTGAGAATGGAACTCGCCTTGTTCAAAAGTCGTGCGTTCATCGTTTCTTTCTCCTTTTCTGGTGTCGTTTTGGTTTTGTCTCCTTCACTTCTCTAACCGTGAAAGGGCCAGCACTCTTTCGTCGAAATCTCTTTTTCTCGCCAAATATCGACGAAGGCGAACGAACTACCGTCTAACAGCGGATGAAGAGTATAATTGGCTTGTAATCCTGTCGATGATTACCACAATAATCGTTCAGTTCACGTTTGTCGGAGGTTTCTATGTTTGGAATCACATTTGCAATCAGCACCGTTGCGATTGGAGCCGTGCCTTACGTTCTGGCAACAGCCCTGGCGACATGGCTTTTTTTAGATGGCAAGGACAATCCCTTCCGAGGTGGCCGCAAGATGACGGCGATCGGGGAGCAGGTGGTGATAACCATCGTGGGAATCGGCTTGATGTTTCTCGCACTAATGATTGCTATGGGAATTGCGAAGGAATCCGGGGGGCTTCTTGGAATCTTTGCTATTCCAATTTTTGCTGGTGTCATTGCAAGTGGCTATGCCATCGTGGGGATGTGGCTCTACGAGATGGAATTTGGCACCGGTTTTGGTTACGGCGTGACGATTTTGTCACTCCATCTGCTGACAACCTGGGGAATCATCAAGTTGCCCACGATCCTGCTTGGATTCATTTAACCAGTGCTGTGAAACCGGAACAGCAGAAACGGACGGCACGGATGCCATCAACCCGGTTTCCCTCAATCCGCCGCGATGTATTCTCCGAGGGGGTCAAGTACGCCGGTTCGAAACGTAGACTGTTGCCCCGGATTCTGGAGTTGGCAGAACGGACTGGCGCATTGAGTGTGCTCGACGGGTTTTCCGGGACGACACGGGTTTCACAGGCTTTTGCTCGCAGTGGATACCGGGTGGTTTCCAATGATGTCGCTGCCTGGTCGAGAGTGTTTGCCACCTGTTATCTCCAGGGGCACCAGGGGAGAGTGGATTATGAATCGTTGATCGGTCACCTCAATAACCTGGCACCTGGTGATGGCTGGTTTACGGAACATTATGGCGGGGAGGCCGGTGAGGGGATGTCGACTTCCAGGGATGGCTTGAAGAAGCCCTGGCAGGTTCATAACACCCGGAAGCTCGATGCGATACGCGACGAGATCGACCTGTTGACGCTCCAGTCGGTAGAACGAGCCGTGGCGCTCACCAGCCTGATGCTGGCACTGGACCGGGTGGACAACACCGTGGGGCACCACTCCTCCTACCTGAAGAACTGGGCTCCGCGTTCTTACAGGGATCTCCTGCTGGAGGTGCCCCGCCTGGTGGACGGTGAAGAGGAACACGCGGTCTGTTGTGAAGATGTCCTGAAATGCTGCGACCAGGAGGTCGACCTGGCCTACTACGATCCGCCCTACGGATCAAACAACGAGAAAATGCCACCCTCGCGAGTACGCTATGCATCCTACTATCATCTCTGGACAACGGTCTGTCTGAACGATCAACCGTCGCTCTTTGGCAAGTCGCTTCGCCGGATTGATTCCCGGGATCGTTATAGCCCGAGTCTCTTTGAAGAATTTCGTCGTAATCCGGAGACCGGCAGGTTCCTGGCAGTGGAGCAGATTGAGCGGCTTTTAGCAGAAACACGGGCACAATGGATCATCCTCTCTTACAGTTCTGGGGGGAGGGCAACGGCCAGGGATCTCAGAACCGTGATCGCCAAACATGGTAAACTGGTCGACGTGGTGCAGGTGGACTACCGACGTCACGTGATGTCCAGCATGAGCTGGACCGGCGACTGGACAAGCAGTTCGACGGCGCCACACCTGGAGTATCTTTTCTTGATCGAAAAGAGTGGGAAAACAGATACATGAACAAGACAGAAGGTCACGCACTCTCACGGCGAGGATTCCTGGCGGCCGGTGCGGCAGGATACGTCGTAGGCGCCGCAGCCGCAGAGTCCGCCCTGGGTGAGGAGACGAAAAAAGTTCGGCTTCGCATGGGGGTCAACGCCGACCCTCACCTGCTCGGTCGACGTTCTCCCGGCAACGAGGCGAATTTTCTTCTCTTCGTGGAGGAGATGAAACGATGGAAACCAGACTTTGCAATTGACCTGGGCGATTTTGGCTGCCAGGTGGCGGAGGGAATGACCACGCGGGAGATGCACGACAAGCAACTGGAGGGCCTGCGTCATCATGTCTCGGTGTTTCGCCGGCTCGAATGCCCTCGCTACCACGTGATCGGAAATCACGATGTGGGCTGGCTCAAGGGGGGCGATGAAAAAATCACCCCGGTGGATCTGATCGGCAAGGCACATGCCGGCGAGGATATTACCAAGCAGGAGTTCCTGGAGGCGACAGGCACGCCCCACCGGTATTACTCATTTGATGCGGATGGTATTCACGTGATCATCCTGGACGCGAACAACGCTCCTGACGAGAGTTCGCCTGATCGAGGGCATGACGGTGTGGTGGGAGGATATTTTATTGATTCCGGCCAGAAGCGCTGGCTAAAGGGCGACCTGGCAAAGCACCGGCAGCAACCGAAGGTTGTTTTTTGCCACGAGGAGCTTCACCACACTCCGGTCGAAGGGTCGGGTGAGGGCGGCGATGCTCCCTTTCCAACGGTCGGCAAGGAAACCTCCTATGTCGACAACGGCTGGCAGATCCGAGACATGTTCGCTGAGGATGGAAAGGTGCTGGCCTGCTTCTTTGGCCATAAGCATCGCAGTCGCTGGACGATGTACAGCGGAACTCATTACATCACGATGGCAGCAACCCACTATCAGGCCAGTTTTTCCAACATGACCATTTCCGACCGCCTGGTGATCCAGGGATTTGGCGGCCAGAAGAGTTATAACCTGCCCCTGCGTGCCTGAACGTTATTCGTCGTGGTCATGCATGAAGAGGTGATTTGTCTTGTCGCCACGGGCATAGATATAGGCGACCAGGTCAAGAATTTCCTCGCGTGAGAGCTTGTCGAGTAGTCCCTTGGGCATGATCGACACGGTCGATTTCTTGCGGTCCTCGATCTTGCCTGTTGGGAGGAGTGTCGGTTTCCCCTTGGCCAGCGGGTCAATCACGATCTGCACCTCGTCCGCCGATTCCTTCACCACCATGCCGGTA
>JAPYUD010000293.1:3212-5025 GCA_029936215.1 Pirellulaceae bacterium
CGGGTCAATCACGATCTGCACCTCGTCCGCCGATTCCTTCACCACCATGCCGGTAATCACCTTGCCCGATTCCATCAGGAAGCCAAAGGAGGCAAACTTGTCCTCGATGTCCTTGGAGGGCTCCAGGATTGACTGCAGGATGTACTCGGTGGTGTGTTTCTTGACATCCAGTTTGACCAGGTCAGGCCCGAAGACCTGACCTTCATCGTTGATCTTGTGGCAGGCGACACAGTTGGCCACCTTGAAAAGTTCCCTGCCAACATCAAAGGAACGCCCCGGCGGTAGCGGTTTCACCTCGCCCACCAGGTCTTCCAGTTTCCATTGCTGTCCGCGCGAGTTCCGCGCGAGTAGTTCGTCCTTTAGTGGCAGCGGGTTGGCTGCAAGGTAGGCAGCGGGATCTGCCTGGTATTGTTCCAGGTTGTCAACCACATAGAGGGCACCGTACATGCGTCGCCAGTGTCCCGGGTAAGTACAGACATAAGGGTAAACACCCGGCGTCGTTGGGGCGTTGTAAACAATTGCCTGGACCTCGCCCGGTTGCAGCAGTCGACTGGCAAGCAGGATCTTGTCGGACTTGGGGATATAGTGCCGTGCCATGGCATCCGGGTCACGCGCCGTTGCCTCGGCCATCAAACCAATCTCCGCCATCGAGCCGGGCTCGGTAATGGCAAAGTTATGTGGCATGTTATCAGAATTGGAGAAGCGGAATTCAACCGGTTTTCCCGCCTGGACGGCAATCGTCTCCTTGTCATAAATCATCCGGTGCGGGACGGTACCGACGGCAATCACCCGGACGTCCAGGTTCGCCAGGCGGTCAAGGATGGCCTTGGCGTCGGCTTCCGGGAGAGTGCCCGAGAGTTCACGGGCCAACTGCATGGCCTCGGTGGCCTGGGCCCCGGTACGGAACTCGGTGGGAATCTCGCTCAGGTAGCCGACCAGGTTATCCACCATGGGACGAATTTCATTGGCAGGCCAGTTCTTGACGGGGATCGCACGCAGCGCGTGGATCGCGGAACTGCGATTTCGGCCTGCCTTGACCAGCGCCGTCAGGTCCACGACTTTTTCCTTCTGGAAACCGGGGATCCGGGAAAGTGCCTGGATTGCCAGGTCATGCAGGGTATCTCCACCCCCAACGGTAAGCCGGGCGGCAGGAATTGCCTGTTTCTTGATCCCCGGCCCGGACCACTGGATGCTCAGCAGGTCTCCACCCCCATTATCAAAATAGGTGACCACGATGGGGTGGCTTCCGGCGGGAAGGTTGATGGCCCCTGCCTTCTCCACCGGACCGTGTGCGCCATCATTGTTAACGACCATGCGACCCCGGACATAGATCCGCGAACCGTCATCCGAGTTGGCAAAGAATGTGTACTTGCCTGCCCGGGGAGCCTGGATAAAACCCGTAAACCGCAGGGCAAACTTGTCGGCCTGCTTCCTTTGCGGAACGTTAATTACGATCTGCGGGACTATGCCACTGGCGGTCGGCTTCATCTTGGCAAGCGTCTCGATCGCCACGTTGTTGGCACTGGGATAGAAATAATCCACCTGGATCCCGTTCTGCTGCAGGGCGGAGCCCCCTGTCTCGGCGGCCAGGGCCGTTGGGAGTTCCCGGGTCAGGGGTTGGACGTAAGGATACAATGCGGCTCGTTGTTCCTTGCCTGGAACCGATGCAATTGCTTCAAGGAATGATCGAAGTTGCTCCTTGTCGGTGCTTGCAGCCAGCAGGGCATCATCGGCATGGCCTGCGGCGATTAGCCCGGCATAACCAATTCGTCGCGTCGCGGCGTCCTTGCCCGTGGTCGCCAGCGTGTCGAGC
>JAPYUD010000294.1:0-5023 GCA_029936215.1 Pirellulaceae bacterium
CTGCTGGATTCCTTGGCCGCGCCTATGACCCTTACTACCTGTTCCCACCAGGTGGCGACATGGACATGGCCAAGATGGATCGAGTCAAGACTGACGACCTGAAGCTTCGGGCCGAGATCAGCGAGGGCCGTCTTGGCCGCCGGGCACGACTGCGAAACCTGTTAACCGCTGGCATGCCTGAAATCGAAAAGGCGGTCGAGAAGTATGACTTGAACGAGTACTACGCCTCTGCAATGAACCTGATCAGTTCAGGCCGTGCACGTGATGCTTTCGACCTGACACTTGAAACGGATGCAATGCGAGATCGTTATGGTCGCAACACGTTTGGTCAAAGCTGCCTGCTTGCCCGACGACTGATTGAAGCAGGAACCCGTGTCGTGGAAGTGATCTGGCCAAAGGTTGCCAATTCTGACAACCATTCATGGGACGTCCATACTGGCCTGTCGAGTCGCATGAAAAACCAGTCGGGCCCGATGCTCGATGCCGGGCTCAGCAGCCTGATCGATGACATGGATGAGCGAGGAATACTTGAGGATACGCTAGTCGTGGCAATCGGCGAGTTTGGCCGTAGTCCTCAACGAGGAGTCAGCACCTCTGGAAACAGCAACTCGGATGACGGGCGCGACCACTGGCCTTACTGCTACACCTGCTGTATTGCCGGTGCCGGCATCAAGCGTGGCTACGTGCATGGGGAATCTGACCAGACCGGTTCAGCGCCGAAGGTTGACCCGGTACATCCGACCAGCCTGCTGGCGACCATGTACCATGCCATTGGTATTAACCCGTCGACAGTCGTGTATAACCACCTGAACCAGCCCCGTGAACTGGTCAAGGCAGCGCCAGTCACTCGCCTGTTTGGTTGAAAACCCGAAGTAACACCAAGGCCGGGTTCCTGCGGGGCCCGGCCTTTTTTTGTCGACGTTTACTCTACCGATCTTTCCTGGAGCGCCAGCACGTCCATGTCGTTTTCACGAAGCGCCTCCATTGCCTTGACGGCCGCTTCTGCCGCTTGGATGGTGGTAATACAGGAGACACCATGCTGCACGGCAGCAGCCCGGATTCTCCCCTCGTCGGTACGCGCCCCCTTGCCGTTTGGCGTATTCAAGGCGAGGGCAACATTTCCATCGATGAGATGATCAAGCAGGTTGGGATGGCCCTCGGCAAGTTTCTTCACCCGCTGAACCGGGATCCCCTCTTCCTCGATGCTCCGTGCCGTTCCCTCGGTTGCCATCAAGCCAAAGCCCATATCAAAAAGCCGGCGGGCCAGCCCCTTGATAATCTCCTTGTGTCGCGATGTCACACTGAGGAAGATATTCCCCTCGGAGGGCAGGACAACGCCTGCCGCTAGCTGGCTCTTGGCAAATGCGATGGAAAACCTGTCGCTAATGCCCATCACCTCACCCGTGCTACGCATCTCAGGCCCCAGCACAATATCGACGCCGGCAAACTTGCGAAATGGAAAAACGCTCTCCTTGATCGAGACATAACTCGGGATGGGAAATTTCTCGATCTTCAGTTCATCCAACGTCTTTCCTGCCATTACCTGGGTAGCAATCTTTGCGACAGGACATCCCGTTGCCTTGGCCACGAAGGGTACCGTCCGGCTGGCACGCGGATTCACTTCCAGTACATAGACATTCATCTCTTCGTTCTCGGTCTTGACAGCAAACTGCACGTTCATCAAGCCGACCACCCCAAGCTGCATGGCAAGCGACCTGGTTGCTTCTTCGATCTCCTGCACGACCGAGCCAGGCAGGCTATAGGGAGGGATCGAGCAGGCCGAATCACCCGAATGGACGCCTGCTTCCTCGATATGCTCCATGATCCCGGCAATCACCACCCGTGTCCCGTCACAGATCGCATCCACATCTACCTCGGTTGCATCCTCCAGGAACCGGTCGATGAGTACCGGTTGCCCCTGTGAGACCACAAATGCCTCGGCGACATATCGTTCGAGCTGCGACTGGTCATAACAAATCTCCATCGCCCGCCCGCCCAGCACGAAACTCGGCCGAACCAGCGCCGGGTAACCAATTTTTTTCGCGGCAGCCCTGGCCTGATCCATGGTCCGAGCGATGCCGTTGGCTGGCTGCTTGAGGTCAAGTCGTTCAAGGATCTGCTGAAATTGCTCCCGGTCCTCGGCCGCTTCGATTGTATCGACGCTCGTACCAATAATCGGCACACCAGCGTTCTGGAGTGCCCTCGCCAGGTTCAACGGTGTCTGTCCGCCAAACTGGACAATCACGCCATCTGGTTCAATCCGGTCACAGATGTTCAGCACGTCCTCAGCAGTTAATGGCTCAAAAAACAACAGGTCACTGGTGTCGTAATCGGTACTCACGGTTTCCGGGTTGGAATTCACCATGATCGACTCGATACCCATTTCCCGCAGGGCAAAGCTGGCATGGCAGCAGCAATAATCAAACTCGATTCCCTGTCCAATACGATTCGGTCCGCCGCCAAGAATCATCACCCGCCTGGTGCCGGCCTTGCGTGCCGGAGTTTCATCTTCTTCCTCGTAGGTCGAGTAGAAATATGGGGTATAGGCCTCGAACTCAGCAGCACAGGTGTCAACGGATTTGAATATTGCTACCACGCCCAGGGTCTTGCGCCAGTTACGAATCTCGATCTCGTTGCTCTCGAGCAGGAATGCCAGCTGGCGGTCGGAAAAACCAAACTGTTTTGCCTTTCGCAGCAAAACGTCATCAACGCCTTCCATCGCCCCTATGGACGCAAGCTCGTCTTCCAGTTCAACAATTTCAAACAACTGGTCAAGAAACCAGGGGTCTATCCCTGTCAGCTTGTAGATCTCCTCGAGGGTAAACCCACTCTTGATGGCATAGCGAAGGTACCAGATCCGCTTGTCACCCGGGGTTGCTAGCCGGGCCCGGATCTCATCATCACCTGGCTGGTTCTCGCTGCCCCACTCGTCCTTGCCGTCACTGCCGAAACCGAAGCTCCCCACTTCCAGCCCACGGAGTGCTTTCTGCAGCGATTCCTTGAATGTGCGTCCAATGGCCATCGTTTCACCAACGCTTTTCATCTGCGTGGTAAGCGTGGCATCTGCCTCCGGAAATTTCTCGAAGGCAAAACGGGGAATCTTCGTCACGACATAGTCAATTGTTGGCTCAAAGCACGCCATCGTTTCCCGGGTGATATCATTTGGGAGTTCGTGTAATCGATAACCCACTGCCAGCTTGGCTGCTATTTTTGCGATCGGAAAACCAGTCGCCTTGCTTGCCAGGGCACTGGAGCGACTGACCCGCGGATTCATCTCGATCACGATCATGTGTCCCGTATCAGGATTGATCGCAAACTGGATATTCGAGCCACCCGTCTCGACGCCGATCTCCCGGATCACCGCCAGGCTGGCGTCCCGCATCCGCTGGTATTCCTTGTCGGTCAATGTCTGGGCTGGCGCCACAGTGATCGAGTCGCCGGTATGAATACCCATCGCATCAAAGTTCTCGATGGAACAAATGATCACGACGTTGTCGTCCACGTCGCGCATGACTTCCATCTCGTATTCTTTCCAGCCAATCACCGATTCCTCGATCAGAACCTCACTGACCGGGGACTGGTCGAGGCCAGACCGAACAAGGGAATCAAATTCCTCGCGGTTATAGGCAATCGAACTTCCCGAACCGCCAAGTGTGAAACTGGGTCGAACCACTACCGGCAGACCCACCGCCTGCATCGCTTCACGCGCCTCACCGATGGAGTGCACCGTTTCCCCGCGGCATACTGAAAGGCCAATTTTCTCCATGGCCGCCTTGAACTGATCTCGCTCTTCCGCCTTGGCAATCACATCTGCCCGGGCTCCGATCATCTCCACGCCGTATTCTTCCAGCACCCCGTGCTTTGACAGATCCATGGCAATATTCAGGCCAGTCTGACCACCGAGCGTGGGAAGCAGGGCGTCAGGCCGCTCCTTGGCAATTACCTTGGCCACGATTTCCCAGGTCAGGGGTTCAATGTACGTCCGGTCTGCCAGGCCAGGGTCGGTCATGATCGTGGCCGGGTTGGAGTTGACCAGTACAACCTCGTAACCCTCCTCGCGGAGCGCCTTGCAGGCCTGGGTGCCTGAATAATCGAACTCACACGCCTGGCCAATGATAATTGGGCCAGAGCCAATCAAAAGAATCTTCTTTAAATCATCACGACGTGGCACGGCAGTCACAGTCCTGGGGAACGAGGAGTCGTCTTTTCTGGGTGCAAAATTTCCCGAGTTTAACCAACCCAATAGCACACTTACAAGGGGACGCCCGGGATGCCGGGAGTGTGAACCTCAAGGAAACAAACCCTCTCCAAAAAATAGCGAGTGCGTGCGCCCGGAGACGAGTGTTCTTTACAACATGCTGGTCCACCGGCCAGCGACCAATTGTGCTTAATGTTTAGGCAGCCGGAAAACCGTGCTCGTTGACACCTTTTTGTAAGCCATTTAGCATACATGTCTTGTGGCGATCCAGCTGGTCCACGCGGCATGCCGATCCCCTGTTTGGAAAAGAGGCACCTCTTGTCAAGTCCATCGCGATCAGGAGTCTTTGGCAAGGCGACGGACCGCCGCGTTGACACTTTCACCGAGAGCATCAGCTTTGACCACCGTCTTGCTGCCCATGATATCCGGGCATCGATCGCCCATGCACAGATGCTCTCCAAGACGGATGTTCTTTCCAGCCAGGAATGTGAACAGATCGTCCAGGCGCTCGGGGAGATCGGGGCGGCCATCGAGCGTGGCGAGCTCCCCCTGGTGGTTGAGCTAGAAGACATTCACATGCACATCGAACAGGCACTGGTCGAGCGGCTTGGCGATGTTGGTCGCAAGCTTCATACAGGCCGGAGTAGAAATGACCAGGTGAGCACCGATTTGCGGCTCTGGCTGCGTGATGCTGTCGACCAGGTTGATTCCCTGATAAAGCAGCTCCAGGGAGCCTTTCTCGACCGCTGCAAAAAAGACGAGGGAGTTATTCTTCCTGGTTACACACACCTGCAGCGGGCCCAGCCGGTGCTGGTGTGTGTAACC
>JAPYUD010000295.1:0-5014 GCA_029936215.1 Pirellulaceae bacterium
GGACAGATGCCATTGCTCTGGATGCGAGTTGCTATGGTTACCCGGGAGGCATCCAGATGAAGGATGACTCGATGCTGATAAGCTATGTTGCCAGCGGTCGTGCGCCGAGCCGGATTTACGTGATCCGTTTCCGGGTCAACAGTGGGGGAGATGGCATCGAGTTATTACCCGTGGGGACGACCGAGTAACTCAGTGCTCCCCGTTCCGCACCAGGTCACCCAGCCCATCCAGGGGCTCAATTGCAGCATCCTGCTCCCCCTCGGTCAGCTCGATACGACTGTCCACCGGCAAGTTGGTAAACACCTGCTCTTTTCCGGTCGGCCAGCGAACAACGAGTCGATCCACCTCCTGGGCCTTCCCCACACCCACCAGCAGGCTCCCCGGGGACTGGTCATGATGGCCGTTCGCCTTGAACAGGTCACGGATGATGCGATCTTTACCACACTCGACAGTAACTCGTGATCCGACTGCATGT
Source organism: Pirellulaceae bacterium (assembly GCA_029936215.1). Classification (GTDB taxonomy): domain Bacteria; phylum Planctomycetota; class Planctomycetia; order Pirellulales; family Pirellulaceae; genus SAT2750. The sequence continues at coordinate 476 of JAPYUD010000295.1, forward strand.
CGATTACTCGAGGTTCCCACCAACTTCACCACGATCCGATGATTCTCGCGGGCGGCATTATTCAGGAACAACCTTAACGGCCCACCTCCGACCGAACCGACAAGCAGGTCAGGCCATCCGTCCTGGTCGAAATCTGCAACGATGGCACTGCGGGAATCAGAGTCAATATCGGCTGCACTGGCAAAGGAGGCATCCAGGAATTCCGTACCATCCCCGGTATTAAGAAAGACCCGGTTCCGTTCGTAGGCACTGACATTATTTCCTTCCTTGATCATGGTGAACGCGTTTTCCGACCAGAATTCACCATTCTCACGATCCACTGCCCCTAGTTCGGGAAGTGACACAGTTCGATCCAGGGGTCGTGACACGACGGCCCGCCAGAGGCAGGTTCAGCCGTCGGGCTTGCGACGGTCAAAGCTCATGTACCCGGTGGAGGCATAGATATCCAGCCAGCCATCACCGTCCAGGTCAAACATGGCAGGCGAATAGGCCCAGCCCACCCGGTTAATTCCCATCTCGGCACTTGACTCCTGCCAGGGCTGATTATCTTCTGTCCTCCGGTAAAGCCGGTTGCCGGCACAGGACCCCTTGATCTGGTCGTAAACGGTTTCCGGGTAATCCTGAGTGCCCACCTGGGCAATAATGCGACGCCCCATCTTGGAGAACATGTTGGCGATGTAGATCTCCGGGTATCCATCGTTGTCCAGGTCCCCCGTGGCGACCCCCATGCTGGTGGAATAATCGCTGGTCCCGGTCTCTTTCGAGATATCCACAAACGTGCCATCCCCCTGGTTGCGCAACAATACGTTCACACCGAAATCATTAGCCAGGTAGAGATCCGGCAGGTGGTCATCGTCAAAGAACAACCAGTTAACAGCTGTTGTTTTTCGCTGGCCAGCGCCAGCCTGGCTCACTTCGGTCACATCCCGAAAACTCCCATCCCCCTCGTTGTGCCAGAGCTGGTTACGCGCCCCTGACTTGTCATCGCCTATCCAGGGTCTCACGGTTGCATCGCCCGGAACCTGCTCAGCCACCTCGTAATACAGATAGAGGTCCAGGAATCCATCTCCGTCGTAGTCCACGACTGCCATCCCCATCGGGTCACGTTGAAAGACGAGACCTGACTCGGCGGTCACGTTAACAAATCCCTTTCCCTTCTCATTGCGATAGAAGTAAGGCCCCATCAGGAGGTCAGGGTAGCCGTCGTTGTTGTAGTCGACCCAGCCAACGACATTATTCACCAGCTTGTCTGGAGGGGGCTGCCGCGCCTCCCTGGACCAGTTATTGAGCTGCAACTGCAAACCCACGTCAGCGAAACGTTGACCACGGATGTTCTTCAGCAGCATCGCGCGCCCATCATAGGATGCCACCGCCACATCGGGGTACCCATCGAGGTCATAGTCATCCACAGCGACCTGAAAGCGATAATGGAAGGCCCGGTGGGGTTCCAGATTCCAATTATCCGGGATCGGGACCTGGTCCAGTCCCAGATCGCTTGTCACCTCCCGAAACAGCGGCCGGCGAGTGGTGCGATGAGAGACAGACTGCACGTGCCAGCCGTGGAGGATACGTTCGAGTCCCAGTTCCTCCTCGCTTGCAAAGGACAATTCGATTTCATGAACGGACTCACAAATGGCAACCTGGCCACCGGGTGAGTTGCCGCGGAGGGTAACCAGTATTTGTGCCCACCAGGCATTCTCCTCCCCCTCCCGTTCCTTGATCCGCGTTACGCGCATGCCGATACTCTCGAGCTGATCAAATGGATCGAGCAAGGCAACCAGAAAGTCCACCAACCCGGCGTCGTCTGCCTGCGGGGCCTGGCCGGGTGCCACCTCCCAGCGTCGTTCATGAACCCCCGCTTGCTCCTGTTGCGCCGAGCCTTTCTCGGCTGGAAAACTTGCAACGGATGCCCGGGCAAAGTGCGACAAAAGTGCCTTCCTGTCTTTACCTTTCCAGGCTTTCAGGAAAGCGTCCCCGAAACGATGTTCCAACGCGAACGTGATATGCTCCGCATCCCAGATCGCCTTCTGCTTGGCCGGGTCCAGTTCCAGCTCGTGAGACAAACTGGTCGACAACGCTACCGGTTGTTCCGCCGCCTTGCGACAGCTGCAGACAAGTGCAACATATAACAGGGCGATCAGGTAGAGATGGCGTCCAGGCATAGGGCGTAAGGTCATCACGATCCGTATCCAGGGGAGAGTGATCGCATGATAACATGCCTGCCAGCCACGACCAAAGGCAGCCCGGGGCGACGGTTTAACGAGCGCCCGCGGGAATCGGCACCAGGTAACTATTTCCATTGGAGCACGCAGCAATCACCGAGGCGCCATCCGGACCATAGTGTGCCGAGTAGGCAACGCTCGGCAGCTTACTGCTGAAGACAGCCGCACCATCCGCCACGTTTGAAACGGTCAGTGTCCCGGCATGCCCACATCCCAGCACGTGGTTTCCTGCCGGGGAGAAATCGACCCGGTAAATTGCCTCTCCCTTTTCACCGATACCACGGACGAGTTCGCCTGAGGGGACATTCCAGATCTGGATGACCCCCTCGCTCCCGCCGGCAGCCACCAGCTGGCCATCCGGGCTAAATTCCGCATCAAAGATCGGCGGCGCGTTTTCTCCCTCCGCACGGGGGTTCGCCAGGCTCTTGATCAAAGCCCCGTCAGCAACATTCCAGACACGCACGGTACCATCGGCCGACGAGGAGACGAGCATCTTGTCATCTGCACTAAACCGGACACTGTAGACCGCTCCCTCATGACCGGCCAACTGCCGCACCGATGCACCCGTTTCCAGGTTCCAGATCTGGATCGGATCATTCGCACCACAACTAGCTCCAAGGGTCCCGGCGCTATTGAAATCCACTCCGTAGACGGCAGTATGACCAGTGAATCCCGCGGTCTGGACTGGAGAGGAATATGCCCATGTAAACAGTGTTCCTGCCGCATCGGCAGTGAGATAATCCTTGCCGCCGGGCAGGAAAGCAACCGCCGCCTGGGCCGCCACTGCCAGCTGGTCCTGCAGCAGGGTCCCCTCAACGGGGTCATAAGCTCGAAGGTGCATATCCGCTCCAGCCGCCAGCAGCGTCTTGTTGTCATCACTCAGTGCCAGAGCCGTCACTGGCATGCCAGTTTCAATGGTCTGCACGAGCGTACCATTGGCCAGGGTCCAGACCAGGACCTTCCCGGTAGCGTCGGCAGCAGCCGCATGCACTCCATCGGATCCCACCACCAGGTGAGAAAGTAAAGCCGTCGCACCCGCCAGCTGGCGCACCGATGCACCTGCCGCATTAAACCAACTGACGGTCATGCCACTGCCAATTACGCCAAACTGGCTGGCATCGGGCAACATTGCCAGGGCAGTTACCTTTTCCTCATCTGCGGCAAACACTTGCTGGGCAGCCAGGTGCCAGATGCGAATGGTCTTGTCGGCACCGCCGGAGACGATCGTCTTGTTGTCCGCTCCCAGGCTCACCGCTGTTGCAGCCCCCTCGTGTCCGGGGAAGTTCTCCAGCACCAGCCCGGAGGCAAGATCCCATGCCCGCACCACTCCATCTGCAGCGACCGTTACCAACCGTGATTTGTCTGCTGCGAGCGAGACACCACGTACGGATTCCGCATGCACCAGATCCAGGTCAGCGGCCAGGTTATTTGGAGCACCGCTAATCGTCCAGCCATAGACATGTTTATCATCACTACTCGCTACCAGCCGCGTGCCATCCTCCGAGAGGCCCAGTCCTGTCACCGCGCCGGTGACCCCCGCCAATGTCCCAAGCTGGCTTCCATCAGCGAGATTCCAGAGTCGCACTGTCTTGTCCACCCCACCGCTAAATAACTGGGCCCCGTTAGCTGTCTGTGCCAGGCTGGTTACCGCTCCCTCGTGCCCGGTAATCACGCTCGTCACCGAGAACGCATGGAGCAGTCCACTGTTTCCACTGGCGTAGATGACGACTTTCCCATCATTTGAAAGTGTCGCATCAGCAATCCCGGCAGTCTTGACTCGTTCCACCAACTGTAGAAGGTCACCGTCAAAGAGCCTCAGCTGCTTGTCCGCAGAGGATACCAGCAGGCGTGTCCCCTCGGCATCAAACCGCACGCGAGTGACAGGAACGGCCGTGGCAACCATTGCCAGTTCCCCAGGTACTCCTGCGGCCACGGGCCAGCTATAGAGGTTACCGTCCATTCCACCGGCCACGATCCTCGCTCCATCTTTCCGAACAGCAACGGTGGCGAGCGGCTTTTCACCAGCGGTCAGTTCATGCTTAAAAGCCCCTGTGGCCACATCCCATATCCGCAGGATATTATCCGGACCCGCCATGGCAAGTGACAGGCTGTCGGCCCCCCAACCGACGTCAGTCACCGCGGCATCCCCGGGTTTCACCACGTGCTGCGCCGCCGGCGTCCATTGCCTTAACGTCTTGTCCTGGCCAGTGGACAGGACTATCGTCCCGTCGGAACTGACAAAAAGGCCAGTCACTCCCTCGACGTGCCCCTGAAGTTGCTCGAGTTCCAGTCCACTGGCAACATCCAGGATCCGGAT
>JAPYUD010000296.1:0-4941 GCA_029936215.1 Pirellulaceae bacterium
GTACATCGCCCAGCGACGAGTTGCCTTCTGTAGTTGCTGGCGGCTTCCTGGCGGATGGATCGGCACCATGACTCGTTGGGATTGTGAGGAATGCCATCAGGATGGTTGTCGCCCATGCCAAGCGGGTTGAGATCGTTCCTGTCACACGTGTCCTTTCGAAGAGAGCCAAGTGGTCAGCGTGCCTAGCCGACATGGCGAAGGAAGTTGATCCGCCCGATCGCCACCCACTCGGCGACGTAGAGGTTTCCGTCATGGTCAAAACAGGCGTCGTGGGGATGGATGAACCGTCCATTCTCCCAGCGGGCGGGGTTCTTTCGCATGGAGAGGTTGTCCGCAAGGACCTGTTCTCGCCAGGCGGGGTCATCCCCAAGGTGAGCGATCACTTTATTGTCCTTGTCCAGCAGGGTGATCCGCGCGTGCAGGTCGGGAATGACCATCACCTCGCCGCGGGTATCGATGTCAGCAGGGAAAAGCATGTCCTTAAAGCTACCGGTGTACTTTCCCTCCTCGTTGAAATACTGCAGCCGGGCATTGGCGCGGTCACAAATTACCAGCTGTGGCTTTCTTCCCGGGCGGTCATCCCACCAGAGACCGTGGGGAGTCTGGAACTGCCCTTTCTTGGTACCCGTCCCGCCGAAATAGCCAGTCACCCTGGCATCCCGGTCGTAGCGAATGATGTAATTCGATCCGTATCCATCGCCGACCCAGAACCCACCGTCGGGGGCAAAGGCGATATTCGTGGGGCTGAACTTGACCCCTTTCCCATACTGCCCGGGAGTTTTCACGACAAAGGGTTTTGCGCCCTCGTAGACGTCGACCTCGGGTGCCGTCTGCTGCCAGACCGTTTCCCCGGCCAGGGTTTTCTTGGCAATGTATCCCTTGTTATCACAGAGATAGAGGAATTCCTCGCCGTCGTCGTTGCGAATGTCGATGCCGTGGCCACCGCCGTGGTATTCTTTTCCGAAGGAGCGGATAAACTTTCCCGTCGAGTCAAAGACGACGATCGAGTCCATCACCTCGGCGGTCTTGGTTCGGTGCTTGACATAGATTAATCCCTCGGCGTCGACCGCAACGCCATGAGTATCCTGCCAGCGAATGTGGTCGGGTACTTCCATGAAGTCATGGTGAACCTCGTAACGATGCCCCTCGGGGCCAACCACTTTAGGCTTCAATCCCGATTTGTCGTCAGCACCGAGGATCGCCGGGGCCATGCCCGAGGCGAGCATCGTCGCGGTGGTCGACTGGAGAAAGTCACGCCGTGTGGAATGTGGTTTTGTCATGCCGTCTTGTCCTTTTCGTCACGGATCACCGGAAGGAAGGAAACACGCTAGTTTTTTTGATCTCTCCTAGTTCCACCAGGTGCATGGTGGTGGCGAAATCGATGAACAGGCTGATGGGGTCACCGTTGCTGGCCGCCCTTTTCTGTGCCGCACGAATCTGGGGAAGAGCGGATCGGGCTTTTTCACCCAAAAGTTGCAAGCCGCGGGCCGCGAGTAGAACCACGTCCAGATCGTGTGCCTGCAGGTCATCAACCAGCACCTGCAGGGCCTTGGGATTCTCGCCCCGCTGGAGTAATGCCTCTGCAGCCTCGATGCGTACAGGTGGACTGGGGTCCCCCAGTGCGTGGTTCAGCGCGGCGGAACCACGCCCGCTTGCGTGTAGACCTACCGCCGCCCAGTAGCGAACCGCGTAGTGGGAACTTTCCTTCAGAAGGCGAGACTGTTTGCCTGTTGAGCCGGCTACCCCCACCAGGTCGGCGATTTCGCGAATCTTCTGGAGCGGGTAAGCGTTCGGTTTCCTTGCCGTTTCGAATGGCGTGCTCCCCTGGCTTATTCGCCCGGCGTCGAACTCGGGGAGATAACCCAGGTCGATTGTGTCGGCACACCAGGCGGCCTGCGCGCTCCGCAACCGCTCAAGGATATCCTGGTGCTGCTTGGAACCAGCGAGATTCCGCAGGTTCTGGGGATCGTCGTGCGTATCATAAAGTTCTTCCACGGACCGTCGAGGCCCGGCGTAATGGAACTGGGCGGGCTTCAGTTGACCCTCCCGAGCCAGGGCGGTGATGTCGTTCCGGATCTCTCCGAGGTCGGAATATGCGCTGGGCTGGTTGTACGAAACGTGGGGTTTGTAATTCCGAATGTAGAGGAAGCGTTTGTCACGGACTGAACGCGCCATGTCGTAGGCTTCATCCACGCGGTCCCGCGCACCGAAGACGTACTCGCGCTGGTGGCCGGCAGAGGAACCGAGAAAGGGGGTGCCCTGCATGTAGTCGGGCGGCGTGATACCAAGCAGACTGAGAACCGTCGGGGCGAAGTCCACAAAACTGACGAGGCGGTCGATCTTCTTCCCGGGCTTGGCTGGCGCGAGGTGCTGGTATTTCTCCGGGAAGCGGATCATGAGCGGGACATGCATCCCCGAATCGAGCAGCAGTCGCTTGTGCCGTGGCATGCCCGAGCCATGGTCCGAGTAGAAAAACACGATCGTATTCTCGGCCAGGCCGTCCTTCTCGAGCTCCTTCAGCCGTTTTCCTATGTTCTGGTCCATCACCGACACGCAATCATAGAACCGCGCCACGGTCTCGCGTATCACCGGTGTGTCTGGATAGTAGGGTGGAATCGGTGCACGTTGGGCGCGGTGGACGTCGTCCGGGGAGAGCTGGGTTTGCACGTCCTTTTGGAAGTGTTCGAAGGTCCAGACCATGGTCCGCGACTGGTGCGTCGTCATGTCGTTGAAGATGCTGAAAAATGGCTGCTCCGGCCTCCGCGTGCGCCAGTGGGCCTGGTCGTTGGATTCGTTCCAGGAGGTCGTGATGATGGACCGGGAATTCGCTGTGTTGTAGTCGGTCTTGGTGTTGTTGGAAGTGTGGTATCCGAGCGTGCGGATGTAAGACGGAAAACCGGTCATTTCCTGGGGGATCGGGAATTCACTGCGCAGGTGCTGGGTGCCGAGCGAGGTGGCATAGACCCCGGTGATCAAGCACGATCGGACGGGAGAACAGACCGGAGCGGTCGCGAAGGCCCTGGTGTAGCTCACGCTCTGCTTTGCAAAGGCGTCGAGATGAGGCGTATTGGCATACTGGTCGCCCCAGCTGCCGAGCGTGGGGCTCATGTCTTCGGCCGTGAGCCAGAGAATGTTCGGCGTGTCTGCTTCCACCGCTCCAGGGGCAGTGATCGAGCACAAGAATACCAGCACTGCCCAAAGGTGAACTCGCCTTCTCGCGGACCCGTATGCGTGTGCTCTCATCTGTTCGATTTGGCATCCTGCGTGAAAAGAAGATCCGATTTGTGGACGACATGGGCCTTAGCAGGAAATCGTACCACGGTGGAAGGTGGTTTTGCAGAGCGTGTGTTTCTTTTCGAGGTGGCCATCAGTGGAATTAACGGGTTCATGTACCAACTCTTCAGCAAGTTCGTGAGTGCCCGGGAAGCTGCGATCTGCCTGGAATCCGTATGGTTGGAAGACAACCCCCAGCAGCGACCTTTTCTGCAAACATCAACAATCCGGGGAGTCACCATGGCTCGTAATAGTCGATATGGACTCGAGCCATTCCAGCCAAACATGCTAGAATTCACAGGCCCCAAGTACAAAGCAGGTAAAGATGAACCCTCCTCTGCAACGGCGAACTTTTCTCAAGGCAGGAGCCCTGGCTGGGTGTGGCCTAACGTTCGCCGACCATATTTTCCGTAGCGAGCTTGCCAGGGCCCAAACCGGTTCGTCCCCATCCGATACGAACTGCATCATGCTCTACATGACAGGAGGCCCGGCCCAGCAGGAGACATTTGACATGAAGCCGGATGCGGATGACCCGTATCGCGGCGAGTTTCTGCCTGTTTCCACCAACGTGCCCGGAATCCAGGTCTGCGAGCATCTTCCCATGATGTCACGTGTGGCAGACAAGTATGCTGTCATCCGTTCAACCTGGCATGAGAGCAACACCCACGGGGTGGGTGTTGTTTACAACCTGACAGGTCTCAAGCATGCTCCTCGGCAGAACGGGGAACCCCAGGTGTCCCGCGATGATCCGCCCAGCGTGGGAGGGGCGATTCGGCAGCTTCGGGGAGATCGAAATGACCTCCCTGCTGCGGTTCACCTGCCGGTCCGAATCGGTGACCAGAACAACTTCCGCTGGGGTGGGCAGCACGCGGGGTTCCTGGGCCAGGAGTACGATCCGCTGACGCTGATCGATGAAAAATGGACTCCCGGCACACTCCCGGCCAGCTTCCTCCCGCCCAAGGGAGTTGGCATGGAACGCCTGCGACAACGAGCCCAGTTACTTGGCCGGGTGGAGGGCCGACAGTTTGATAATTCAGAGGTGGATTCTCCGGAACTTTACAAGCGGGCCCGCGGACGAGCCTTGAGTATCCTGCAGTCGGATTCGGTCTGGAAGGCGTTCCTTCTGGATGAGGAGAAAGCCAGCACGATTGAGCGATATGGGGATAACAAATTCGGTCGCAGTTGCCTGGTTGCCCGGCGGCTTGTCGAGCGAGGCGTCTCGTTTGTCACGGTCCCCTGGATGTACCTTCACTCGACAAAGAACTTTGATACCCACGCCAAGCACTTCAAGGTCATGAAAGAACTGCTGCTTCCGCCGCTGGACCGCGCGTTCTCGGCGCTGCTGGAAGATCTTGACGACCGGGGCCTGATGAAAAACACGCTCGTCTGCTGGACGGGGGAATTCGGCCGGACACCGAAAATCAATGGAAATGCCGGCCGGGATCACTGGGGAAAAGTTTACAGTACCGTGCTCGCCGGGGCTGGGGTCCGGGGAGGCCAGGTTTACGGGGCGACGGACAAGATTGGCGGGGAGCCGGTCGATAAGCCTGTCTACGTGACGGACTTTATTGCCACCGTTTACAAGGCGCTGGGCTACAACAGTAGCACGCTTGTTTACGATCGTTTCGGACGGCCGCACCCGATTGTCCAGGGCCGGGCGGTCTCGGA
>JAPYUD010000297.1:0-4937 GCA_029936215.1 Pirellulaceae bacterium
GAATTGTTCACGCTCGGCGAGGGGAATTATTCGGAAGAAGACATCAAGGAGGCGGCCCGTTCCCTTACTGGCTGGAATTTCACAGCGGACGGGGCCTTCCTGTTCCGCCCGAACATGCACGACGACGGGGAAAAGACGTTTCTTGGTGAAACGGGAACCCTTGATGGAACGGACATCGTCGAGATCCTTATCCGCCAGCCGCAACATGCCCGCTTCATCTGTAGTGAGTTGTTCAAGTTCTTTGTGCACGATGAACCGACCAGGGAAGAGGTGGATGCGATGGTCTGGACTTATCGCATCTCTGGGAATCGTGTTCGACCGGTTCTCAGGCAGGTTTTTCTGAGTAAGACCTTCTACTCGGAAAAGGCGATTGCCACGCGGGTCAAGAGCCCTGTGGAGTACCTTGTCTCCACCTGGAAGTCGATGGGTTTGGAGGGGGTGCCACAGAAAGTTCGGCTCAAGAATGACCTGGCGGAGATGGGCCAGGTTCCCTTCTACCCACCAACGGTTGAAGGGTGGGATAGTGGCCCGGCATGGATTACCAGTTCCACTCTGCTTGCCCGCTATAATGTTGCCGGAAGATTGCTGCTCGGCGCCGAGGTAGATCCCTCCCGTCCTGCTTTGCTGCTTCCACCCGCTCTTGCCTGGGTTCCAGTTACCCACAGCCCGGGTGCTCAAGAGGCAGAGTTTTCTTCGATGGCCTGGATAAACGAGGCCGGGGCAATCGATGCCGCTTCAGCGGTGGTTGAGTTGGAACGGAGATTTCTGCGGATTCCATTGTCGGAGGCGAAGAGGGCCGAGGTGGCGAGCTTCCTGGAAACCAGAGAGTGGGCTCCGGTCGCGGAAGAGGATGTCCGGCGGGGTGAGATGGAGTACCTTCTGCGGCGGGCCCTGCACCTGATTCTTTGCACGCCAGAATACCAGTTGCACTAGGAGCGGACGGATGACGACGAACAGGTCGCGACTTCAGATTATCGGCCGCCGCCAGTTCCTGGCAGGGAGTGCGGCAGGTGGATTCGCGCTCTCCAGCATGGCACCAGGCTTCCTTGCCCGACTCTGCGCTTCTGCGCCGGAGGAGAATGACCGTATCCTGGTGATTTTTCAGTTCAGCGGGGGGAATGATGGCCTTAGCACGGTGGTTCCGCACGGCATCGACGAGTATTACAAGGCGCGACCGAAGCTGGCGATTCCCAAGGGCGAGGTGCTGGCAGTTAACGACGAGATTGGTGTCACCAGGACAGCGGCTCCCTTCAAGGAGTTATTTGACGAGGGACATGCGACGATTATCCAGGGAGTGGGCTACCCGAATCCCAACAGGAGCCACTTCGTCTCCATGGATTACTGGCACACGGGAGTCAATAACGGGCCGGTGCCTGATACCGGTTGGGTTGGACGAGCCATCGACGCGGCAGATCCAGGTGGAGATGAAACCCGTGCGATTGTGAATATCGGAACCGCGCGTAACCTGGCAGTGGAGGGAGCCCGCCATCGGCCGATCAGCTTCCGCTCGGCAGAAAATTTTGGCTGGGCAGGTCCGGTCGACGGCCAGGAGGCTTTTGAACGGATGAACGCAGGGGAGAAAGGTGGCGCCGGGCCGCTCGATTTCATCCGCCGGACAGCTGTCGACGGGGTGTCGGCGTCAAAGTACATTCGCCGGGCGGTGAACGATTACCGCAGTCCGATTACGTGGCCCAGTGGCCCCGGGGGACCAACAAAGGCGGGGGAGGACCTGCGCTCGGTAGCTGCCCTGATCAATGCGAATTTTCCGGCACGCGTCTACTACGTCTCACAGGGAGGGTTCGATACCCACTTTGGCCAGAAGAACACTCATCCGGGCCTGATGAAGGAGTGGTCCGAAGCAGTCAAGGCATTTCACGATGACCTCGTGCGTCTTAAGCAGGATCATCGCGTGCTGATGCTAACGTTCAGCGAATTTGGGCGGCGGGTAAAAGAGAACTTCTCGCAAGGTACCGACCATGGTGTGGCAGGACCGGTCTTTGCTTACGGCACTCCTGTTGCAGGAGGCGTGATCGGTGATCATCCCAGCCTGTCAGACCTGGACAAGGGGGATCTGAAGACAAGCCTGGACTTCCGCAATATCTATGCGGGAATTGCCCGGGACTGGATCGGTGTGGACCCCGCCACGGTTATCGGTGAGGATTTCGAGCCGCTGTCCCTGCTGGGTTAGAGGGAAAGCAGGGAGTGTGGCCCCGCTTATCTGCTGGTGTGCTTCTTTTTCTCGGCGGCGGGCGCGTAAGCATTCCCAGCAGGGCGATCAGCAGTCAGCTCATGGACAGGCTGTTGAATCGAGAAGCCAAGAAGGATTCCTGTGCGTTGTCAGGCAATCAGGTCGCGAATCACGTGGCCATGGACGTCGGTCAAACGGAAATCACGGCCCTGGTAACGATAGGTAAGTCGCTTGTGATCAATACCCAGCAGGTGGAGGATCGTCGCGTTCAGGTCATGGATATGCATCGTTCCTGGTGTCCATTCCTCCTTGCCAGGTTTTGGCCTGAGCGGATTTCCTTCTTTGTCAGCAATGTTGTATGCAAAATCGTCCGTCTGGCCGTAGGTAATGCCGGCCTTGACCCCGCCACCGGCCATCCAGACGGTGAAGCACCTTGGGTGGTGGTCACGTCCGTAATTTTCTTTGGTCAGGCCTCCCTGGCAGTAAGAGGTGCGGCCGAATTCGCCCCCCCAGACGACCAGTGTTTCATCGAGCATTCCGCGCTGCCTGAGATCCTTGATCAATGCTGCGCATGCCTGGTCGACGTCCTTGCACTGGGATTCATGTTCTCGAGGAAGCCCGCCATGGGCATCCCATCCGCGGTGGAAGATCTGGATGTTCCGCACACCTCGCTCGGCAAGCCGACGAGCATTGAGACAACAGGCGGCAAAAGTACCGGGAGTCCGGGCCTCCTCGCCGTAAAGTTCAAAAGTTTCCTTGCTCTCCTGTGAGAGGTCCATCAGTTCGGGGACAGATGCCTGCATCCGGTAGGCCAACTCGTGTTGCTTGATTCGTGCGAGGATCTCCGGGTCGGCAAACCGCTTGTGCTGTTCCTGGTTGAGTGCAGCGAGGGCATCGAGCTGGGCTCTGCGGTCCTTGCGCCCCACGCCGGCGGGATTGCTAAGGTAGAGTACCGGGTCTCCCTGGCTTCGCAGCAGGATCCCCTGATGGTTGGACGAGAGGAAACCAGTTCCCCAGAGCCGGCCAAAAAGGCTCTGCTCCGGGAAACTTGTCTTGGCATGCATGACAACGTAGCCCGGCAGGTTCTCGTTCATGCTCCCCAGCCCGTAACTCAGCCAGGCTCCCAGGCTGGGACGCCCGGGAATCTGGCTGCCGGTCTGGATGTAGGTGATCGCCGGATCGTGGTTGATCGCCTCGGTAAAGGTACTGTGGACCACGCAGAGCTCTTTCGCCACGGTGGCGGTGTGGGGCAGAAGCTCGCTGACCCAGACCCCCTCGTCGTTGTTGTCCTGCCTTGTGAACTTGTACTTGCTCGGACAGATAGGCAGGGTCTTCTGCCTTGAAGTCATGCCGGTAATCCGCTGGCCGTCACGGATGTGTTCGGGCAATTCCTGGCCGAACATCTCCAGCATCTTGGGCTTGTAATCCCAGAGATCATGGTGGCTTGGCCCTCCACTCATGAAGAGGTAAATCACGTGCTTGGCCTTTGCCGCATGATGCAGGCCTTTTTTCCCGGCATCCTGGCGGGCATGCAGATCCGGGCCAAGCAGGTTGGCCATGGCAGCGGTTCCCAGTCCCAGGGCGGTACGGCCAAATAATTGCCGCCGGGTAACATTCAGTTCGAGTTGGCGAAGTGGATGGGTGTCGAGCATGGGATCAATGTCCACGGGGGTCCGGTCTACAGGGTTAGTAAAGCAGCAAGGAAATGTCGCTTGCCAGGAGGGTGATGGTTAACTGCGACCAGGCGGCATGTTCCGCCGGGTTGAGTTTCTCGTTGCGTGGGAGTGTGCCGGTTGAAAGTAGCGCCAGGGCATCGTCCACGGACCCCTTGTATCGTTCCCGCATCGAATCCAGCAGGGTCATGCAGGCCTGTCGTTCTTGCTCGGACGGCTGTCGACTTGCCAGGAGCGTGAACAGGAGGCCAAGGCGGCCGTCATCGGTGTCCTTTTCGACAAGCAGCCGTTCGGCAAGCGTGCGCGACATCTCGATCCGCTGCGTTTCGTTCATCAGGCCCAGGGACTGAAGAGAGGTGTTGGTGCGGGACCGTTTCACGCAACTCGATTCCCTGCTGGGAGCGTCAAACAGGGTCATCATGGGATGGGGGCTGGTTCGCTTCCAGTAAACGTAGAGACTTCGGCGATAGGCCTTCTGGTCCGTGTCAGGCACGTAGTTCTTCGTATTGCTTCCGGGGTGCATGAGGGCGGACCAGAGCCCTGCTGGCTGGTAAGGTTTGATTCCCTCGCCACCCATGTGGGGGTTGAGCAAGCCACTCGCCCAAAGGGCGATATCACGAATCACCTCGGCGTCAAGCCGGTGGCTGGGGCCACGGGAAAGAAGGCGGTTTTTAGGATCCTCGATATCCTTTCGCCAGCGTGAATCCTGGCGGAAAGTGCGACTGGTGACCATCAGTCGAAGCATGTGTTTCAAATCCCAGTTGCTTTCATGGAGCTCGACTGCCAGCCAGTCCAAAAGCGCGGGGTGAGTCGGTTGTTCGCCCTGAAGTCCAAAATCTTCCGGCGTCCGAACAAGACCCTCACCAAACGTTCGTTGCCAGATCTGGTTGACCAGTACACGGGCGACAAGAGGGTGGTCCCGGGCAGTAAGCCAGCGGGCGAGACCGAGGCGGTTGCGGGGAGCCGCTTCAGGGAAAGGACTCATGACCGTGACAATACCAGGGGCCAGGGGATCGCCACTGGGAAGATTGTATTCGCCACGAGTCAAGACCTGCGTCGTGCGAGGAGTGGGGAGG
>JAPYUD010000298.1:0-4898 GCA_029936215.1 Pirellulaceae bacterium
CTGCGGTCCTGCAGCGACTCGATTTCCGGGGCCAGCCCCTCTCGCCCCTGGCGGGGAACGCCGCGGTAATAGAATATCACCACGTCGTCCAGGGTCTTGAGTGATCCGTTATGCATGTACGGTCCCGTCTGGGCGACATTACGGAGTGTCGGCGTACCAAACCGGTAGCGGTCCTCTTTCTTGCCGGTAACGCGGGCCCGGCCTTCATCCCGAAACGAGATACCCAGGCGATAGAACTTCCCGTCACTCAGTAGCGGCCCGTTATGACAGGCAATGCAGCCCGCCTCGCCCCGGAACAGCTCGTATCCTGCCCTGGCATCTGCAGAGAGGGCCTCCTTCTCACCGGAGAGGAAGCGGTCAAACGGTGATGTGCCGCTGACCAGCGTCCGCTGGAAGGCAGCCAGCGCACGGGCCAGATCCTGGCGGTTTGGGTTTGTGCCAAACACCGCTTTGAACTGGCGAACGTACCCGGGAACCTCGGCAAGTTCCTTTTCCAGCGAGCCAAGTGGCTGGTTCATCTCCGCCGGAGACTGGATCGGCAGCAGCGCCTGCTCTTCCAGGCTCGTGGCTCTTCCGCCGGCGAGCAGGTTTTTTGCGAATCCTGCATTCAGGCAGCTTCGCGTGTTTCGCCGAAGCGGCATGCCATCGGCGCCGGGAGACAGGGGCTGGCCATCGGTGAATGCCCTGCCCGGCTCGTGACAACTGGCACAGCTAATACGGTTATTACCCGAGAGCCGTACGTCGAAAAACAGCTGCCTGCCCAGCTCGACCTTGGCCGGGGTGGTCGGGTTGTCTTTTGGTGCGGGCACCTCCGCGGGCAGGGGTGCAAGTACAGCCGGTTTCGTTTTCTTCTGCTGCGAAAAAAGCGCGCATGTCGACAGCAGGATCAGGGAAACAGGGAGCCAGCGATTCATCACTTCAGCTGCCGGATGCGGACATCCTTGAACTCGGCGAACATCGGGTTGCCGCCGTGCAGCTGGAAGGCCAGGATTCCCTCCAGCAGTGCCTTCTCATGGCCATCGGTGAAATCCATGATCAGCCGGTTGTTCATGTAGTGCTGAATGTGATTTCCCTTGGCGATAATAATCACATCGTTCCACTCATCGAGCTTGAACAGCTTCTTGAACTCCTCGGCAGTGATCAGCGTCTCGGTCACCTTCTTGCCGTCGGCTCCCCAGGTCGCTTTTTCACCCACCATGCAGGTTCGGCCCCGTTTGCCTGCCAGGCCACCCTCGTCATAGATGAAGCCTGAAACGCTTGGCAGGATATTCTGGTTGCGAATCTCGTGTTGGTAACCTCGCACGATCCACTTGTTGCGAGGATTTCCCTCGGTGATGTGCTTGGATCGGTACTGGATCCCCGAGTTGTTAGTGGCGTTGCAGCGGAAACTGAGTCGCAGCTCAAAATCCTTCAGCACGCCATCCTTCCAGATGATGAAGGTATTGCCATTGGCCTTCACGTCCGCGGTCGTTTCACCACGGATCGCTCCATCCTTGACCGACCAGAGCCGTGGGTCGCCGTTCCAGCCGGTCAGGTCCTTGCCGTTAAAGATACTCTTCATCCCCGTCGCTTCCGGCGGTGCCTGCTGTGGCTTTTCAGCGGCCAGGGAGCCAAGGGTAAAGATGGAAGCAAGGGCGAAAAGTGTCAGGCTGCGGATCATTGTCTGTTCTCCTGGATGGGTGACTCACTGGTGCAGCACCACGAAAAGGCCAGCACCTCGTACCTGTTCATCCTATCCCACACGGCGCGTGTCAACCAGATTGCAGCGGACAGTATCGCTGTTGAGCTCCGAATCGCATGGAGCTCTTTTATGAGGTTGGCAGGTTCCTCCTTTTCACTTGCAAGTCCATCTTCGTGGGCAGATACTGCGGGAATGAAAAAAATCAATTTAACGCTCCTGTCCGTCTCCCTGCTGCTAGTCTTTTCTGTGACCGGCGAGTCAGCGGATTGGCCCCAGTTCCGCTTCAATGCCAATCGAGGTGCCGTCTCACCAGAGATCCTGCCGGCCCAGCTCCACCTGCAGTGGGTGCGCGAGTTTGCCGAGCCGAGCCCGGCCTACCCTGGCGAGTTGCGACTCCGCTACGATGCCACCTACGAACCGGTGGTCATGGGCGAGACGGTTTTCGTGCCGTCGATGGTGAATGACAGCGTGACGGCGCTGGAAACGTCGAGCGGCAAGGTACAGTGGCGATTTTTCACGGGTGGGCCGATCCGGTTTGCGCCGCTGGCCGTCAAGGGACGGGTCTATTTTGGCTCGGATGACGGCTACCTTTACTGCGTCAACGCGGCCGACGGGGAACTGCTCTGGAAATACTACGGCAGGCCCGGAGACCGAGCGGACCGCAACCTGCTGGGCAACCGCCGGCTGATCCCGATGTGGCCGGTACGTGGCGGCCCGGTAATGGACGACGGTGTGATTTACTTTTCTGCAGGCCTGTGGCCCGAGGAGGGCATCTTTATTCACGCTGTGGATGCGGAGACCGGTGAGGCGGTTTGGACCAATAGCGACACCGACAAGGTCGAGAAGGGCAACCTGGACCATGGGGTACAGCAGCTGATGGGGCTTTCGCCCCAGGGTTACCTGGCGGTGGTGGATGGTCGCCTGGTGGCACCTTGCGGCACGCAACTGCCGGCGGTATTTGACTTGAAGACCGGTGAGCTGGGCCCGTACACGATGGGCTGGGGCGGCCGCACGGGGCTACCGAAGGGAACGTGGTTCGTGGCCGGCTCCGGGCAATACCTGGCCCACAGCGGTGATCTCTACGACATGCGGCGGCCCAATGACGAGAAGTTTCCCGAGTCGGGCGACAAGGCGGATTTCAAGAACAGGCTCTACCCGGCAGGCTTCACACGTGTCCAGATTGACCCGACCAACCAGAAATACCTCGGCGATTTCCGCCGTCCGGTCCTGTCGGCAGAGACGATGTTCTATACCGATGGCGGTATTGTTGCGGAGGACATTACCGAGGTGAAGCTGGAAGCACGTACAGAAGACCCGCGCCGCAGCAACGACCGCTACCCGGACAAGTGGCAGGCGACTTTCCCGCGCCGCTGGAAGCTGGAGACGGACCTCCGCGTGCGGATCCAGGCCGGTAACCGGCTTTACGCCAGCGGCCCGGGCACCGTGGCGGCGATTGACCTGCCCGCCTCCGATGGCCAGCCGACAATCTCCTGGAAGGCCAGTGTCGAGGGTGAACCGGTGAGCGTGGTAGCGGCCAGTGGACGGCTGTTTGTCACCACTCGCGAGGGCCGGCTGTACGCCTTTGGTGAGAAAGAGGTTGCCGAGCCGGTGGTCCATGCAAAACCTTCTGCTCCGGCCGGCGATGCAGCGGCAGAGGCCGCGGCCATCGTGGAGGCCGCCAACGCGACCGGTGGCTATTGCCTGGTCCTGGGCCTGGAGGACGGCTCGCTGGCAGAGACCCTGGCCGAACAGTTCACTGTGATTGCCATCGATCCGGATGCCGAAAAGGTAGATGCCCTGCGGCACAGCCTGCATGCGCGCGGCATCTACGGAAGCCAGATCTCGGTCTACGTGGGGGACCCGTTAACCCATTCGTTCCCCCCCTTCCTCGCCAGCCTGGTGGTCACCGAAACCCCTGAAATATTTACTACAGAGGTGGGAATGGCATCGTTTCCGGAGATTTTCCACACGCTTCGCCCTTACGGCGGCACCGCCTGCCTGCCGATCGCCGAGGCAGATCGCACGGCCTGGTCAGAATCTGCCGAGCAGATCCAGACTGCCCAGACGGGCGAGTCCGGCCAGTGGCTGTTGCTCTCGCGGACCGGCGCCCTGCCCGAGGCTGCCGACTGGTCTCATGCCGGTGCCAATGCAGGGAACACCGGGGGCTCGGAGGACAGCTACCTGCGTGGGAAGCTCGGCCTTTTGTGGTACGACGGCTCGATCCGCTGGAATCGCCAGCCAGGCAAGACCGAGGTCCGCGTGGCGGGAGGTCGTATTTTTGTTCGTGCCGACCGGATGCTTGCTATCGATGTCTTTACCGGTCGCCGCCTCTGGGACCGCCCGCTGCCCCAGGCAGCCGGGGCAGGTGCCGTGGGTGAGTTCGTGGCGGTCGAGGATGCCATCTATGTTGCTACCGGGCGGGCCTGCCTGGTACTGGATGCAGCCAGCGGCGAACAACGAGCCGAATTACCGATGCCCAAGGAAATTGCCGGCACGCTCGTCCACGTGCGGCTCTGGAAAGACTCCCTCGTCGGCCAGCTTGGCAAGACTGTTATCTGCCTTGACCGGGCAACCGGCACCTTGAAATGGTCTTTTACCGCCACGCGTGATCAGCTCAGTGTGGCGGTCGGCGGTGGCCGCGTCTATGTTGCCGAGCTGATCAACACCCGCCGCGGCGAGACGGTGAAAGAGAGTGGGCTGAAGACCACGGCGATTGATGTCCAGACCGGGAAGACAGTATGGCAGGCTCCTGGCGGCACGGACGTCCGTTACAGCGAGCCGCACGACCTGCTGCTTACCAGCACTGCCATTTTCAATGGCTCTGATGGCACGGTGCATCGCGAGGGTGGCGGTACCGGCTACATTGCCGGTGACAACCTGCTGCTGGGTGGGCCCGACAACTTTGTCATGAAGCACCTCACCAGTGGCGTTGATGTGGCCGATCGGCTGAAGTGGTATCGACGGGGCTGTACCGCGCTGCGAACCAGCTCACACCTGGTGACGACCCGCTACCGTGGCAACGCGGCCTATATCGACCTGGAAACGCAAGAGTTTCATCCGATCTGGAACCTGCGAGGCGCCTGCAGCAACAATATCTTCCCGGCCAACGGGGTTCTGAACGTTCCCAACCTCTCCGGTGGCTGTACCTGTAACTACACGCCAACTTCGATGGCGCTGGTACCGCTTGGAGTGCTACGGCCGGTGAAAAAGAAATAAC
>JAPYUD010000299.1:0-4898 GCA_029936215.1 Pirellulaceae bacterium
GGCCGGAATTAAGGCGGTAGGACTCTGTGTCTCGTAACCGAAGTAACCGTATAGACCCACGATTACCAAGGCCAGGCCGAAACTGATTGCATGGTTTGCCATTTGTAGTATCCCTTGCGGTGATGCATCGGGCGAATGCGTCAACTAACGCCCTGTGAACTGTATTGTTGTTTGAGGCAGCAGAATTTGCTAGTCGACCTTAACGAAAGGACACGAACTACCCTTTGGTTGTTTCCAGCAGTCCGGGGTGCTATTCTCGTTACCGCCAACAACACGAGCCGATTAAAACTCCTTCGACACGCCGTTTTCCTCGAACGCCATTTTGTTGATGTTACGGGATATCCATGAAGAGAATCGCGGTCTTGACTGCGGGTGGAGACACACCTGCCCTTAATGCCACGCTTCACGGCATCGTTACACGCGCCAATCAACTGGAAATCGATGTGCTCGGCATCATGAACGGTTTCCAGGGGTTGTTCCAGGCCTCTGCGCCCCATGTGCAACTCAATCCCCAGTATTCTCCGATTCCCGAGCTGGATCCCGCACGCGGGGGTTCCATCATCGGATCATCTCGACATTATGTACGCCCAGGGGACACCGAGCTGCTTCAGGGCGTGCGGCAAACCATTGATCGGCTCAAAATTGATGGAATCGTCTGTATTGGGGGCGACGGCACCCTAAATGGATTACAGGCCCTGTGCGAGCTCACTCCCTGTGTCCTGGCTCCCAAAACGATCGATAACGACCTGGGGCTGAACATGGTAGATGAGGCGGCCCGTTGGACGAGGGGGCCGTCGGGCACGGGGGACGAGTATGTTTACAATAAGCGCCCTCATGCCAGCCTCGAACCACTCGACCTGGAAGGAATCGTGAATTACGTCACGCCTGGCTACGCAACCGCCGTCTTCGTGGCAGCAGGCGGCGTGGCCCGAGTGCGAACCACGGCGGAGAGCCATCGTCGAGTTGCTATCATCGAGGTAATGGGGCGGCATTCTGGTTACATCGCCCTGGGATCTGCTTATGGCCGCCCGGATATCATTCTTGTCCCTGAGTGCCCAGTCCACATTGACCTGCTGGCCGCACGGGTAGAGGAGATATATCGACACCAGAAGAACGTTGTCATTGTCTGTGGAGAGGGAATCGTTGACCACGAGGGAAATGAATTGGGCGCCAGCACGGCATCCACGGACCCGGCAGGGAACTTGTTGCTTGATGGTGCCGCAGCAAATCTTGAGGCGTTGCTGGAAGGGATTCTAGGGGACCGCCTTTTCGCGGAAGTTGGTGGCCACCGTGATGCGGCATCCGCGATCTTCACAAGGAAAGTGGGGCACACGCAGCGAGGCGGCCGCCCCCTGCTTTTTGACCGTTACCATGCATCTCAGCTAGGCGCCAATGCCCTCGACTTGCTCGCAGGGGGTGCTAACAACCATGTATCGACCATCCAATGGTCGTCCTCTGATGGATTTCTACTTGCCGGTCACCCGGGAGAACTCTTCCGGGACGACTGGGGAGTCATCCATGCTCGCCGTGCAGACGATTCTTTTTATGATCCCTCCCTCCTTCACTTATCCCCGCACGGCGGAACATACCTGAAAAATATCTTTAACGACGCGATGGGTGCCGATGACGTTGAATTTTTACGGAACTCCATTTTTGACAGCGGGAACCTCGATGATCCCTATTTATCAATTAATGTGGCCATGGCCCGGCGGGTGCGGATGCTTGACGACTGAAAACGGTCATGGCACCAACAACTTTTCGAAGGTAAATAGAAAATAGTCCTCCCGCGCGATATCATGATCTCGTGCCAACGCATGTTTGCCCGGTGAGAACGGCTGGTAAGCCTGGCCTCTGGCAATGAACTTTGGATGAAAGGTCTTCACGTGAATTTCCCCAATACGATGCTCGCAGCCACATTCTGTACCCTGCTCGCCCTTTCCATTGGGGTCGACGCCGACGAGCCCGGCTTCCGGCCCCTGTTTGATGGCAAGACGCTAGAAGGGTGGGAAGGAAACCCTTCCTTCTGGAGTGTGCGAGACGGTGCAATCACCGGTCAGACAACGAAGGATAATCCGACGAAGGGGAACACTTTTATTATCTGGCAAGGCGGAAAGCCGGGCGACTTCGAACTCCGCCTCCAATTTCGAATTGTCGGTGGAAATTCGGGAATTCAGTACCGGAGCCGGGAGGTATCGAAATGGGTCATGTCTGGGTACCAGGCTGACTTTGACGGAGCCGGAAAATGGACCGGAACTCTTTATGAAGAAAAGGGGCGCGGTGTCCTCGCAAAACGGGGCTCCAAAGTGACTGTCTCTTCGACGGGGGAAAAGAGGGTCACCGGTAAAACCGCTACCGAACAGGAAATCCTGGAATCGGTGAAGGCTGAAGACTGGAATGACTACACGATTATCGCCAAAGGAAACCACCTGCTCCAGGTTCTCAATGGGAAAATCACGATTGACCTGGTCGACGAGCAGGACGATCGTCGTGCCATGTCGGGATTGCTGGCGCTTCAGCTCCACCAGGGCCCGCCAATGACAGTTCAGTTCCGTAACATTCGCATCCAGGAATCAAAACCGAAAAAGGTCGCGTTCATGGCCGGTGTCCGTAGCCATGGTTACGGATCGCACGAACATTACGCGGGATGCATGATACTTGCCGACAGTCTCCGGGCGAGCATGCCGGGATATGAAATTGAAGTTCATCGTGACGGCTGGCCTAAGGATGCCTCTGCCTTCAAAGACGTCGATACGATCGTGATGTATTGTGACGGGGGTGGCCGTCATCCGGCGAACCAGAATCTCGAACAGATTGATGCGCTTGCAAAAAAGGGTGTGGGGATTGTTTGCCTTCACTACGGCGTGGAGGTCCCAAAGGGACCAAGTGGAGAGAAATTCCTTGACTGGATCGGCGGTTATTTTGAACCGCATTGGTCGGTCAACCCGCACTGGACCGCCAAGTACGAGAAATTCCCGATACATCCCATTACCCAGGGAGTGAAGCCATTTGAAATAAATGACGAGTGGTATTATCACATGCGGTTTCGTCCGGAAATGAAAGGCGTCACTCCAATCCTTACTGCCCTACCGCCGAAGACTACTTTAAGCCGCCCCGATGGGGCACATAGCGGCAATCCGCATGTTCGTGAGGCCGTTGCCCGGGGCGAGGCTCAACACATGGCCTGGGCCGCCACGCGTGAAGGGGATGGACGTGGTTTCGGATTCACGGGGGGCCATTTCCACTGGAACTGGGGAGATCCAAACTTCCGAAAGTTGGTCCTAAACGCGATTGTCTGGACGGCACATGGCGACGTCCCTACTGGTGGAGTGGAGGACGCGAGGGTGACGCTGGAACAACTTGAGAAAAACCAGGATTACCCGCAACCCGGCAATTTCGACCGGGATTCAATCCGGAAGCGGCTGAAATTGCCAGCCGACAAAAAGGGCCCACCCAAACCAGCTGCAATTCAACCTAAGCCGCGATTTACTTCCGCACTGGTGACCACCGCGACACCAAAACATCGCGTTGATATCGATGTCGATATCAAGGGGGCAAAGCAGTTGCATCTTGTTGTCAACGATGGCGGCAACGGGTATTCCTGCGACTGGGCTGACTGGATGGAACCCCGCCTTGTTGGCCCCGGGGGAGAGAAAAAACTGACGGAGCTAAAGTGGGAACGAGCACAGAGTGCGTGGGGGAGAATTAGCCTGAACAAGAATGCGGCTGGCCAGCCAATGGTGGTGGGGGGAATGTCGGTCACCAATGGAATTGGCACACACGCGAACTCGATCATCAGTTTCACACTTCCAGAGGGTTTTGAGCGATTCAAGGCGCAGGGTGGCCTCGACAAGGGCGGAACCGGCCAGGGTGCGTGTGGAAACCTCTCCTCAGTTATTTTCCTTGTCTACACGGGAGCAGCCCCGACCGTGGTGAATCAGCCGTCCTCGGCAGCGAATTCGGGAAGCCGCGAACCCTTGGACGCTGTGGCGGGCCTGGACATTGCCGAGGGGCTTGAGGCCACCCTCTTTTCTTCCGAACCGACCCTCCGGAGCGTGACGAACCTGGATATCGATGACCGTGGGCGGGTCTGGGTGTGCGAGGTGGTCAATTATCGAAAAAACAACGGCAAGCGTCCCGAAGGAGATCGCATCCTGATCCTGGAGGACACGGATGGGGATGGCCGATCAGACAAGGAGCTCGTCTACTACCAGGGGCGGGATGTTGATAGCGCGATGGGGATTTGCGTCCTGGGAAATCGGGTAATCGTAAGCTGCTCCCCCACGGTCTGGCTTTTCACTGACACGGATGGAGATGACAAGCCGGATAGCAAGGAGGCGCTGTTTACGAATACCGGAGGTGCCCAACACGATCACTCTGCGCACTCCTTTGTTTTCGGGCCGGATGGCAAGCTGTACTGGAACTTCGGGAATACTGGCAAGGGCGTCCATGACGCAGATGGAAAGCGGGTAGTTGACATCGCCGGAAACCCCGTCGTCGACAATGGAAAACCCTATTACGGCGGCATGGTTTTCCGGTGCGATCCGGACGGATCGAATTTTGAAGTTGTCGCCCATAACTTTCGGAATAACTATGAAGTGACCGTCGATTCTTTCGGTACGATCTGGCAGTCGGATAATGACGACGACGGGAATAAGGGAGTTCGGATTAATTACGTGATGGAGTTTGGCAATTACGGCTATCGCGACGAGTTGACCGGTGCTGGCTGGAAGACCGCTCGCACCGGAATGCACAAGGACATCGCTTTCAAGCACTGGCACCAGAACGACCCGGGCGTCGTTCCGAATCTTCTCCATACCGGCGCTGGCTCCCCAACGGGAATAACCTTTTACGAGGGTACGCTTCTCCCTCTGCAGTTTCGGAATCAGGTAATCCACTGC
>JAPYUD010000300.1:0-4866 GCA_029936215.1 Pirellulaceae bacterium
CTCGAGTGCTGGCGGATAAGGCGTGCCCTGGACACTGAAGCTGCCAACTCGAAGCCGGAAAAACGACTCGCTTCCACCAGAGAAGGTGGCGTCTCGTAATCGTACCGCATAGGGTCCCCGCCCCTCTGCTTCGAAAGAGACACGACAATCGCCATCGAGTCCTGGTTCGTCGTCACTCGCTGCAACCTCCCGTCCATCGGAGTCAAAGACTTCCAGCAGCGGGTCGAGCCGGGACCCCAGTCGCCGGGCCCAGAGATCCAGTGTCAGCAGCGTGCCCTTTTCTACATCCAGCTGGAAAGAGCGAATCGACTCGCTCTCAA
The DNA here is from genome assembly GCA_029936215.1 of Pirellulaceae bacterium. Lineage (GTDB taxonomy): Bacteria > Planctomycetota > Planctomycetia > Pirellulales > Pirellulaceae > SAT2750. The sequence continues at coordinate 321 of JAPYUD010000300.1, forward strand.
CAAGCCCCTCAATCGCCTTGCCAATTACCAGCGACGAGTCACTCTCGGAAATCTCCGCGGTGGGAAGTCGATCGACCAGTACCAGCCTGAGGTTAGAGATGCCATCGGTGGTAATTACTCGAACCGCCCCCACCTGCGGGGCCAGTTGGCTGTCAACCTCGACCTGGAAGCGACCGTCAGGAAGGACTTTCGTCTCGGCCGGGAAGCTGGTCCAGAGGCCGGTCGGTTTTTCAAGGTTCGAACCTGCAACCTCCAGGATTGAAACCTGGCCGGGCTCGACAGCACACGGGCTGACTCGCTGGAGCTGGGGATCGGCAGCCCTCAGCAGCGACCCTGCACAGCAAGCAACGGCAATCGCGATAGATGGGACCCGGGATATCATGGTCAGGCGATCACTTCAGGGCGGACTTTGCCAGTACCGGCAATCGGGGTCGGCCTTCCCAGGCGATCCGGGATGGTCGTGTGCGCGTCGAGTCCCATCAGGTGGAAGATGGTGGCCAGGATATCCTTTGGAGAAACCGGCGTGCTGTGCACATCACCGCCAATTCGATCACTCTCACCCACAATCTCGCCAGATCGCACCCCTCCACCGGCCAGGGTGATCGAGTAGACACTGGCCCAGTGATCACGCCCGCCCCCCTTGTTCTTGTTGAGCTTCGGGGTGCGTCCATGTTCACTCATCCAGACGACCAGCGTGTCATCCAGCATCCCTCTCTGCTCCAGGTCGAGAAGCAGGGCAGAATAGGCGGAATCAAAACCGGGGAGCAAACGGTCCTTGAGACGATGGTAATGGTTCCAGTGAGTGTCCCAGTCGGTATTCAGGTAGGCATACTCGTCCCAGAAGACAGTTACAAAACGACTCCCTGCCTCCACCAGTCGCCGCGCGGCCAGGCAGGACTGGCCAAACAAGTGCATCCCGTAGTTCTCCCGCATGGCCATCGGTTCCTGGCTGATATCAAGTGCCCGGTGGACCTCGGACGAGGAAATCAGGGCGTTGGCAATCTGCTGGTAGCGGTCATAGCTATCTGTCGCCTGGTTCCGATCGATCTGTCGTCGCACCTGGTCGAGCTGCTTGAGCAGGGAGCGGCGGCGGTTGTGTCGATCCAGCGTCATGTTCTCTCGCAGCCGGGCACCGGCAAGACGAAAACGGCAATCGGGCTTCACGCCGGCGTAGGGATCTTTCACGTCATGCGTGGCCCCATTGTTGGGGCTCACCTTCTGGATCGTGCGAGTCGCCTCTCCCTCGAAATCGGTAAGCACCGGGTCATAGGCGGGGCCCAGGAAAGCGGCATAGGGACCGGCCTGAACCGAGGCCGCTTCCCCACCACGTGAATTCATTTTCCAGGGCAGGGCGATATTCCGCGGAACCGCTGGAATCGGCTTCTCTCGATCTTCCCGGGAACCGATAAAATCGACGACTGAACCGATGTAGGGCCACAGCTTGGGATCCCGGGGCCGTGTTTCCAGGGCCGGCGTGTACTCGGGAATTCCGCTCGTCGCATAGGCCACGCAGTGTGTCGGGTAAGGATGGGTCATGGAGCGAATCACAGTGATCCGATCCATGATCTTCGAGATTCGCGGCAGGTGCTCATCGATACGAACCCCGGGCAGGTTGGTCGAGATCGAGCCATGGGTGCCACGGATTTCAACCGGGGCATCCGGCTTGGGATCAAATGTCTCATGCTGGGGCGGGGATCCATAGGGCAACAACAGGATACACCGCTTGGCCTTGCCAAAACCGGCGCCCTGCTCGTCCGCCAGCAGTTGTTGATCCTGGAGCCTGAGCACATCGGCAAGGCCAACGCCAAGCATGCCCAGGCCACCGACCTGCATCCAGTCACGGCGGGTCAGCCCGCCGCACATCTGTCTCTGGCTACCAAGTAATCGCAGCACGGTATCTTCTCGCAAAATGAAGAAAAGGCAGTCGCGCTTCTTATTTCTGATCTTAGTCGATTCACTGCCCGATGACGAACAACAACCCTTTTTCGGGGAGTTCCATCCGCAGGCGCTGTTTTTCTCTTTCGGCGAAGCTGCACGGCAGATTCTTGCGGCGATGAACCGGGAAACGTCATAATGGCTATTCACACCTTTTACTGGCAATCGCCCCATGGAGATCCTGGGAAATGTCACTTTCACGAATTCAATGCTGTTGTGCTGCTGTTCTTCTGGCCCTGGCCAGCCTGCCGGTTGATTCCCTCTTCTCGGCAGAACCTGCCGACGAATTTCAGTTACAGCTCCGCAGCCAGGTTCCGGCAGCCGAGGGGAGTTCGTTTTTTCATTCCGTGACTCGGCCGGGGAAATGGTCAGCAGCCGAAACGGCAGTCGTGGTATGTGACATGTGGGATCTGCATCACTGCCTGAACGCCACGCGGCGGGTTGGTGAAATGGCACCCCGCATGAACCGGGTGCTTAACGCGGCACGCAGCAGTGGGGCCCTGATTATCCACGCTCCGAGCAGCTGCATGGAGCCCTACAAGGACCACCCCGGCCGCCTGCGGGCGATGAATGCTCCCAAGGCCGATAATGTGCCAGAGGATATTGGCCAGTGGTGTTACAAGATTCCACAGGAAGACGGGGGGAAATACCCGATCGATCAATCCGATGGTGGCGAGGACGATGACCTGGTGGAACATGCCCAGTGGGCACGCATGCTCACATCGATGGATCGAAATCCACGTGCCCCCTGGAAGTCCCAGACCGACCTGCTCAAGATCCATCAAGAGGATCTGATCAGCGACAACGGAGTGGAAATCTGGAACGTGATGGAGCAGCGCGGGATCAAGAATGTCATCCTGGTCGGTGTGCATACCAACATGTGTGTCCTGGGCCGACCCTTTGGCCTTCGCCAGATGGCCAAGAACGGCAAGAACGTGGTGCTGATGCGGGACATGACCGACACCATGTACAACCCAAAAATGGAACCCCACGTCAGCCACTTCACCGGTACCGACCTGATCGTCGAACACATCGAGAAATGGGTCTGCCCGACCATCACCAGCGACCAGGTGATTGGCGGTAGCCCTTTCCAGTTCGACAAGGATCGCAGGCGGCACCTGGTGATCATCATGGGTGAACGCGAGTACCAAACCAACGAGTCACTGCCAGCCTTTGCCCTTGAGCACCTGGGGCAGGACTTCCGCGTCAGCTACGTGCATGCCAGCGCCGAAAACCGGGACCTCATTCCCGGCATCGACGTGCTGCGTGAGGCCGATGTCGCCCTGATCAGCGTGCGCCGGCGGGCCATACCGGAAGCTCATCTGCAACTGGTCCGCGACTTTATCCAGAGTGGCAAACCGGTGGTTGGTATCCGTACCGCCAGCCATGCCTTTTCTCTGAACGGGAAGCCGACTCCCGAAGGCCATGCTGTCTGGGAGAGTTTCGATGCCGACGTCTGGGGTGGCCACTATACCGGCCACCATGGTTCTGGCCCCAGGGTCCAGCTCGCCAGTCCGGCCGAGATTGCCAGCCACCCGATCATGGTGGGTGTCGATGTGAGCCAGCTCAAGGGATGTGGCTCGCTCTACAAGGCAAACCCGCTTTCCACATCCACCACCGCCCTGATCACTGGTACGATCCCGGACACGCCACGCGAGTCGATTGCCTGGACCAATGTCACCCGCTGGGGGGGACGTGCTTTCTACACCTCACTGGGGCACGTTGACGATTTTAAACAGCCGGCAATGAACCAGCTGCTCAAGAATGCCATCTACTGGGCTGCGGATCTCCCGGTCGAGGCCACGGTTGCCACAGCACAATAGTCCTGGCGGGATCTTGCTTTCCTGTTCCTGCCTCCTTCCTGGTCACCTCACGATGCCCGACGCCAAGCCTCGACTGGTCCGTTACGAGGACGTTGACCAGGCGTACCTGGAAAAGCGGAAGCTGAAACCGAGTGCTGGCTGGATCCTGCTGGCGGCGATGGGGGTGGGCGCCGTCATCTCGGGCGATTTTTTCGGCTGGCACTTTGGTCTCAAGTATGGCTTCCGGGCCATGGCCATTGCCACGGTCGCCATGGCAACGATGTACTTCTGCATGGTCTTTTCGATCGCCGAGCTTTCCGCCAGCCTGCCCCATGCCGGCGGGTTCTTCTCCTTCACGCGAAATGCCTTCGGACCCCTGGGGGGGTTTATCTGCGGGCTAACCGACACGATCGAGTATGTGCTGACCCCGGCCGTGGTGGTGACCGCCATTAGTGCTTACCTGACCCCCCTGGTCTACTCTGGAAACCCGGAAACAGTACCCTTCTGGTTCACCGCGTCGATCTGGGTCTGCGCCTACTTGTTATTTGTCGGCATCAACATCCGTGGGGCCTCGCTGACCCTGAAGATGGGGCTGGTGATTACCGCCCTGGCGGCAGCAGTCCTTGTCGTTTTTTATGTCCGCGCCGTGGGCAGCGGGCAGTTTGATTTCCAGGCGGCCCTGAACACGGAACCGGAAGAAGCAGGGGCATTTCCACTCTCCGGGGTCTTCGCCGCACTTCCCTTTGCCATCTGGTTCTACCTGGCAATCGAACAACTTCCCCTCGCGGCCGAGGAATCAGAGAATGCGG
>JAPYUD010000301.1:0-4847 GCA_029936215.1 Pirellulaceae bacterium
CCTCTTGCCGTCGTCAATCACTAGTTCTCCCCGGCGACTGCGAGCATTGCGAATCAGGGCGAAGCGGACATATTCACGGTCCACCGCATCATCAAGCCAGACGATGCTCTTCTCAAACGCAAGCGGGTTGCCAGCGTCCCAGTCTCCCATGTTGTCGTCATCGAAGATCCGTCGTACTTCAAGTCGTCCATCGGTATGTTCTATACTGCGAGTCTCAATTTTCATGACACCTGACCCCCTGTCTGATTTTTCTTCCTTGTTGGTACCACCTTTTGTTATGCATCTGGCGTACCAAAGGACAGAAAAAACACAAACAGCTGAAAAATAAGGGTTTTTACTTGTGCCACCAGCCATCCTGCTCACCTGACTGCTGCAGAATACTCCAGTGATGTAGTAAAACAGAACAGCGAAAAAGAATAACGTGAGGGTCATCCATGGACACTGCAGCCCCGGAATTGTGTTTTTTATCCGCGGTTACGATGCGGCAGATGCTGCATGACGGTGAGATATCCTGCCTGGAACTGCTCGAAGCTCACCTTGCCCAGCAGGCTCGATGGAACGAATCGGTCAATGCCATCATCACGCATACCGATGACGAGGCGCGTCAGCAGGCTCGACAGGCGGATCAGCAGATCAGCAGTGGCGAGCCGCTGGGCCTGCTCCACGGGTTGCCCGTGGCCCACAAGGACCTGGCCATGACACGCGGCATTCGCACGACCTTCGGGTCGCCGATCTTTGCGGATTTTGTGCCCGAACAGAACGACCTGATTATCGAGCGGCTGCTTGGGGCCGGAGCAATCACGATTGGCAAGACGAATGTTCCCGAATTTGGCGCCGGGAGCCAGACCTTTAACCCCGTCTTTGGGGCAACACGTAATCCCTATGACCTGAGCCGAACCTGTGGCGGGAGCAGCGGGGGAGCCGCGGTGGCTCTTGCCTGCGGGATGATCCCGATCGCCGACGGAAGTGACATGGGTGGCTCACTGCGTAACCCGGCGAACTTCTGTAACGTGGTTGGGTTCCGGACCTCCCCGGGACGGGTGCCGATCTGGCCAAGTGAAACACCCTGGTTTCCGCTTGGCGTGCAGGGCCCGATGGCACGGACGGTGGAGGATGTTGCCCTGCTGCTGCAGGTAATGGCAGGCCCTGATTCCCGCGTGCCAATCTCGATCGAGCAGCCAGGAGATCTGTTTGCCGGTTCCCTGCATCGCGATTTCAAGGAGACGCCGGTCGCGGTGAGTATCGACCTGGAGGGGCAGATCCCGGTGCATTCGGATGTTCGCCAGGCGCTGGCACCGGCTGAGCAGGTGCTGTCGGACCTTGGTTGCCAGGTGCAGCAGGCAGCACCGGATTTTCGGGACGCGGATAATATCTTCAAGGTCTTCCGTGCCTGGCGATTTGCGATGAAGTACGGGCCCCTGATGGAAAAGCACAGGAAGCAGATGAAGGAGACCGTCTGCTGGAACGTGGAGCAGGGTCTCACGCTCAGCGGGATGCAGATTGCCGAGGCCGCACGGCAGCGTTCTCAGCTCCTGGAACGGGTACACCGGTTTTTCCAGAAGCACGAATTCCTGCTGATGCCGGTCAGCCAGGTTCCCCCTTTTGACGTGGACGTGCCGTACGTGCAGCAGGTGGAGGAGGTCTCGATGGAGACCTATATCGACTGGATGCAGTCCTGTTATTTCATCACCGTTACCGGACTGCCAGCGATCTCGGTGCCCTTCGGGTTTACCAGCGACGGGCTGCCGGTCGGTATCCAGGTGATTGGCCGGCATCATGATGAGCGGGGAGTCCTCGAGTTGGCCTATGCCCTGCAGCAGGCGACCGGGACCTGGAAGCAGGCGCCCGCGATTGCCCTTGGGGAGAGCGGCTGAGGCAGTTTGCTTTCCCCGCCGGCGAGGGCTATCTTCAGGATTCTGCCTGCCCGCTTTGACACAGGTGGAAGGAACCCGGTACCAGAAAATGAGGTGTAATCCCGTGAGAATCGTTCATCGAGACCAGGTTGTCTTTGCCGGCATATTGCTTGTACTGATGCTATGTGAAACCGTGTCCGCCCAGGAGCTTGCCCTGCGGGGCGGCAAGGGAATTATTCCCGAGGGAGCACAGCTCGAGACGCTCTGGGAAGAAGGCGGTTTTACCGAGGGAGCAGCCGCCGGGCCGGACGGACTGATGTACTTCAGCGATTTTGCCCAGCCCTTTGATGCCCGGCCGGCGCGGGTGATGAAATTCAACCCCGCGAACGGTGCCACCGAGATTCACGCACCAGACAGCAGGATGTCCAATGGCCTGATGTTTGACCGGCAGGGTCGGCTGATTGCCTGTACCGCCTCGCCACTGGGGGGCCAGCGGGCGCTGGTAGAGATCAAGGCGGATGGGTCTGTCAGCCCGATCGTGGAGACGTTTGAGGGGAAAAGATTCAACTCGCCCAATGACCTGGTGATTCATCCGGGGGGAAGCGTCTACTTTACAGACCCGAAATACGTGGGGCCTGAAAAGATGGAGCTCGAGAGCTTTGATGTCTACCGCCTGGACCCGAAAGGGACGCTGACCCGGCTCGAGACCGGCATCAGTAAGCCCAACGGCATTATCCTCTCGCAGGATGCCCGCACGATCTTCATTGCGGAAACGGATAACGGGACGGCAGAGGCGGAGAGCAACCCGGATGCCGTACGCGGCCGGATGACGCTTAATGCTTTCCGGCTCGGCAAGGATGGCATCCCGGGACGCAAGCGAGTGATCGTCAATTTCGGGGACCAGCTGGGGATTGACGGGATGACAATGGACACCGCGGGGCATCTCTATGCGGCGGTGCGTTCAGAAGAGACGTTCGGGATTTATATTTTCACGCAGCGGGGGCGGGAGCTGGGCTACATCCAGACGCCGGAATTGCCAACCAACTGCTGTTTCGGGAAGGGGAAAGAAGCCCGGACTCTCTACATTACCGCCGGGGCCGGTTTTTATCGCATCCGGCTGACAGCCACCGGCTACCACCCGGCAGTGGCCGAGTAGGTGGAAGGAATATCAAGTGGAGCCGAAGGGGGTCGAACCCTCTACCTCCGCATTGCGAACGCGGCGCTCTCCCAAATGAGCTACGGCCCCAGCTGCTTTACCCGGATCAAATTCGGGTATGAGTTAATATCGGTCAGGATCCCGTCTTTGTCCATGCGGGAATCGGTCAGGGGCTCTCGGCGGGAGGACGTTTCAATGTCGAGGGCCAGGTTTGCAGGTTGAGCGTGACGCAGTGGGCGGCCCCCTCACCAATGATCAGGGCACCACAGTCGATCGGGACGACATTCCAGTCCGGCAACAGTCGCTGGTAGGTCTGCAGTGCTTCCTGGTCCTGGTCGATGCCATAGCTGGGGACCAACAGCGTGCCGTTGGCAAAAACGACGTTGGCATAGGTCCCGCCAAAAAACCGTGAGTCGTGCGGAGCCATCGTGACCCGGACAACATTCAGCGGTCCGCTGGATGTCTGGATGCCGACCAGTCGCTCGGCATTCGCGTCAAGGAGCAGGGAATTGTGTGGATCATGGAACCGTGGATAACTCCCGATGACGACCATGTCGGCTGCCAGGAAGGTGGCAAAGACGTCCAGGTGCCCGGTAGGTTCCCCCTTCAGGACGTCCAGGTAGACAACCTCGCGGGCTCCGTAATGTTCCTGCAGAAGGTCCGTAATCCTGTCCCTGGAATAACCGTACTTTTCCTTGTTCCACTTGACGATGTCCGATGCCACCAGCAACAGGCCCTCGCCGTTACTTGAGATCCCCCCACCGTAGAGTACCAGCGGAACCTCCTGGGACGGGATCCCGGTCATGTTGGCCAGCTCTCCAGTCACCCCCGCATCCCTGGAACGCGTGAACTGCTTGCCATCCGCGTCTATCCAGCCTTCGGCGGTCATCACGTACTGGTGATCGCGCCACTGCACCTGGCCGGTGCCAGATTTGACGCAGATCGGTCCGTAGTCACGGATCCAGATCGAATCGAATGGAAGGTCGACAAAAGTGATTTCCGAGAGTGGGACTTCCCGCTCCGAAAGCGCCTCGCCGGCAGACTGGCGGGATTCCTCGTCCGAGACGAGAATGATGATCCGGATCGTTCTGTAACTTGCTGCAATAATATCTGCCAGGACCTGGCGCTGGGGGACCAGATACTGCATGTCGCCCTGCTGTCGAGGTAATTTCTCCCAGGCCAGGATCAGTGCCTGCTGATCTTCAAATTCCCCGGGGATGACCCACCGGCCGGTCTGTCCGGGCCGCATGGAGAGATAGGTGACTGCAGCGACCAGGCCGATGACCAGGCCGATCAACAGTGGCCATCGGGAACGCATCAAGGATCGGGTTCCTGGCGACATCTGGTTTTCCGCCCCTCCCTTGTTACACGACCGGTTTGTCCGTTAGGTCAATTCTTCGCTGCTGGTCAGGTGCCCGGAGAGTGCGAAGGCAACACGGGTCAGGTTTGCCACCTGGCCTGTGAGCACCTCGACCTTGCGGACGACTCCCCTGCTGGTAATGGAGATATCGGTATCGGTGACAACGATGCCCATCCCTTTCTGTTGCTGGTGAAGCTCCGCGAGTTGCTGCCGCCGGTCATCGGTGAGAAAATCATTGACTGCCTCGGCATCGAGTCCCTTGATCACGAAGGTGTCATCAAAAGTCGGATCTCCCGTGGTGATGTCCTGGGCACCAAAGAACTTGGCGACACCACTGAAAAACTTTAGTTCGCGGCTGAGTTTCAGTCCCAGGTCCAGCGATCCGGGGAAACTGACCCGGAAGGCGGTATAGGTCTGGGAGTTTTCTCCGGAGCTCTGCGTGTAGGTGTGAATTTTTACCTGGTACCCGGCCACGTTT
>JAPYUD010000302.1:0-2259 GCA_029936215.1 Pirellulaceae bacterium
CTCTGGAGGCGGGCCTGGTCGAGCCGGCTCCGATGGGAAAAATGAATATCGGCGTGGTGGGTGTGGGGAACCGCGGTGCCAGTAACCTGGTGGCGGTCAAGGGGCAAACCGTGTCTGCTGTTTGTGACGTCGATGATCGTTACCTGGAGCGTGCCCGACAGAAGTTCTCTTCGGCACGCGGCTATCACGACTGGCGTGAGATGCTCGAACAACCTGGACTGGACGCGGTCGTTATTAGCACGCCCGATCACACGCACGCCGGCTGTGCCATGGGAGCAATGCAGAAGGGGCTGCATGTCTACTGTGAAAAACCGCTGGCTCATAATATCGAGGAAACAAGGCAGATGAAGGAGATGGCCCGGGCAACGGGGGTCGTTACCCAGCTTGGGAACCAGCATCACAGCAGTCGTGGTTACCGACAGGCAGTTGGCTACCTGCAGGCAGGAATCCTGGGCCCGGTCCGTCTCGTCGTCGCCTGGACCAATCGCCCGCTCTGGCCCCAGGGAGTCTCCAGGCCCCGTGGCAGGGGGAAGGTGCCAGCTGAACTGAACTGGGACCTCTGGCTGGGCCCTGCCCCGGCCCGCCGGTACAACCCCGCTTACCATCCCCTTGGCTGGCGAGGCTGGTGGGATTTTGGCAGCGGGGCGCTGGGAGACATGGGGCCGCATCTTCTCGATCCGGTCGTTGCCGGACTGGGCCTGTCGGCCCCGGTCGAGGTAACATCCAGGTGTCCCCCTCCCAACCACTGGACCTTTCCGGCAAGTAGCATCGTGCGGATGACGTTCGACCAGGTCCACCAGCAGGAGATGCCCCTGCAGCTGCACTGGTATGATGGAGGTGAGGAACCCCCGGTGGAACTGGAGGGCCGCCTGCCAGCGAACGGCGTGATGATCCATGGGGAACGGGCACGCATGTTCATTCCGGATTACGGTGGCATGCCCAGGCTGCTGGGAGATCCAGCTGTCTGGTCCGGGGACCTTGCGGAGGGTCCGTCACATCACCAGGGGTGGATCAATGCCTGCCACCAGGGAGGCAGGTCAGCGTGTGATTTCAGCTATGCTGCCCGGCTGACCGAGATCTGCCTGCTGGGGAATCTCTCTCTCCGCTCGGGTCGGGCCTTTCGCTGGGACCGCCAGGCGGGTCGGACAGTCAACGAGCCGGCCCTCCATTTATTGCTCAGTCGGCAAAGACGTCCCGGCTGGGAATTGCCGGCGGTCAATCGCTAGCGACCTGGCGAATGTACTTTTGGACAATCGCGTCTTTCGCCCCTGGTGGGCCCGTTTGAATTCGGAACTTGTTTCTGTCGTAAAACTGGATTTCCCACAGCTGGGTCTCCTGGTGGTTCCCTTCCGGACTGGCAATGACCAATTCCACCTCCATCGATCGCTCATCGGAACGGATCACTTTCCAGGTTCCCTCACCGTTGTTGTCCGGGATACCGGTATTCGCACTCGAGGATTCGGTCACCTGGACCGTGCCGTCGGCATGGAAGACCAGTCTTCGCTGGTACGCCGTGAGGGTCTCCACGAGGGACTCCAGTTGCACCTTGCCGTCCACGCCGGAGAGGGTCGGCTCGAGTTTCTCTTCATTGACCGAGACCGTTCCCAGCCAGCTGCCGACAAGCCTGTTGGCAGGCTTCTGCTCCTCGGCCGGACAGCCACACAGCATCACGCTGGCGAGGATTGCCAGGGACATCTGCCACCTGCAGCTTCTTCCTTGAATCATGCCAGCCTTCTGTCCCCTCATGCTTACTTGCTTTCCAGCTGCTTGAGTCGGCTGGTTGCCAGCGGTGACGCCTTCTTGATCACTTCCTCCAGGGTCACCGGAACGCCGCCACGCCGCTTGCTTTCATCTGCTGCTTCCATGAAGGCATAGATGTCAATCGTTTCGGCGGGACTGACCGGCACCACGCCGGTACGGAAAAACTTGATGATTTCCACCACCAGCGGCTGGTAGCCGTCATAACCACCGATCGGCTGGGCTCCTTTCTCCCCGAAAACAGTCCCGCCATATCCCGTGCTGTAACCCCGGGATCCCCGGAAAGTGCCGACTCGCCCGTCCTTCCAGTGGCCGACGGCAATGTCGGTGTTAGCTGCCGAGACGCGGGTTACCGACTGGCAACCGACCCCCATCACGGTGAACAGCGTCTCCACGCCGTGGATGCCATACCAGTAAAGATCGGGGTGAGTTTTTTCCAGCGAGCAGGGGCTGTAGGTGTCGGCTCCCGAGATCTTTCCCATCGACCCGTTTCGGATTGCC
>JAPYUD010000302.1:2269-4842 GCA_029936215.1 Pirellulaceae bacterium
GAGAAGCGCAGGGACGAGGAGGAGAAGACCGGTACCTCGTATTTCTTTGCCGCCTGGAAGATCGCCAGCGTGTCGGCCAGTGAACCGGCGATCGGCTTGTCGATGAAGACCGGTTTGCCTGCCTGGAAAACCTCCAGCACCTGTTCCAGGTGGGGCCGCCCGTCATTGGTCTCCAGCAGCACCACGTCGCACTGTTTCACCACGGCTGCCACCGAGTCCACCACCGTGACTCCCAGTTCCTTGATCTGCTCGGTGTACTTCGGAATCCGGCTGGTGCTCGATTCGATATCCGCACTGCCCTGCGGGCAGGCGACAACGACACGGTACCCTGCAAGTTCCGGAGCAGGGTCGTCTGCATTAAGCAGGCGGGCAAAGGCGATGCTGTGTGACGTGTCGAGTCCAATCATGCCGACCCGCTGGGACTTCTCCTGGGCCGGAAGTGCTGAGAACAACAACAGGCTGGTGACGGTGAAAGTGAGTATGCAGCGTAAGGTCTGGAACATGGCAGGTACCTTTCTGATTCGTGGTGAAACGGTAATTCTGGGAGCAGTTTTTGAGAGTCTCATGGTTTTACTCGTCTGACGCGGTGGTTCACAGTATCTCCAATGTAAATGGTGCCATCGGGTCCAACACAGATGCCGTGCGGACGATCCAGCTGGGCCCGGGTAGCAGGCCCCTTGTCTCCTTCACCTCCACGTCGGTCCGGTCCACTTCCAGCCACCGTGTCGATCCGGTCCCGGGCAGGATCAATCCGCCGGATGACCTGGTTTTCCGTATCAACCACGTAAACAAGCCCCTTCGGACCAATGGCGATTCCCTTGGGCCCGTTAAAACGGGCGGTGCGGGCCGAGCCACCATCCCCGGCGAATCCTTTCATTCCATCGCCGGCAACATGGTGCAGGGTCCCGGTCGCGAGTGGCAGTTTCCAGACACTGTGCCCTTCTCGAAGGGCAATCCAGAGTGTTCCCTGGTGGAAACAGAGTGCCCGCGGGCCGAGGATCGGATTGCCGCGTGCCTGCTGTCCGTCGGTGGGGAGTGACCGCTTGTCATTTCCGGCGATCGAGTGGATCTGGCCGTTCTCAAGATCGACCTTGCGGATACGGTGGTTTCCAATATCTGCAATGTAGAGTCCCCCCTCTCCATCCAGGGCAATGCTATGTGGTACGCGTAGCTGTGCCCTTGTTGCTGGCCCTCCATCCCCGCTGTAACCGGCGCTGCCGGTTCCGGCAACGGTGGAGATCTTTCCGCTTTTGGCATCCACGCGCCGGACAAGGTGATTTTTCATTTCCACCCAGAACATGTTGCCTTCACGATCGAAGCGAATTTCGTATGGCTCGTTAAGACTCGCTTCGGTGGCCGGGCCACCATCCCCGCTGTAACCGGCCTTCCCGGTTCCTGCGACGGTCGTCAGTTGCCCGCTCTCCAGGTCCAGTCGCAAGACGCGGTGGTTCTGCACCTCGGTGACATAGAGTCTGCCACCAGGCCCGAGCTCGACGCCGAATGGCTGTCCAACGTTGATCGTGTCGGCCGGGCCCTTGTTGCCATTGTTGTCCGGCTTGCCTGTTCCGATCACGGTATCGATGGTCCCGGCCTGGAGCAGGGCGTGGCTGGCCAGCAGCAGGCAGGGGAGAATTGTAAGCAACCGTCGTTTCATCGGGTGACCATTCCATTTGATATGCAGGAATTCTGATTATAGCGGCCTGGCGGTTCGAGTGGGAAAGCAGCGATGGGAGATATTCTCATGGCTTGAGTCGCCTGTTAACGGCTGGTACGCTGTCGGACTTGATTGCTGTCAACTTCCAAAGACCCTCCAATGACAGGCATACCGTAATGACAATTTCCCAGCAGGTGCTCGACAAGCTCGCCCGGTTCGATACTCCCACGATTTGTAATGTCATTGAGCTGTTTGATGTGCGGCCTCGCAACGAGGGTTACATGGACCACCGCGTGCAGTGTAACTTTCCCGAGTTGTCCCCGATGGTTGGATTTGCGGCGACTGCCTGTTTTCGCGCCGATGCACCACCGGCCGGGGGTGATGCTTACGGCAGCATCCAGGTACAGCTGGAAATGTTTGAACAACTTCCAGGTCCCTCGGTAGTCGTCTTTGAGGATATCGATGATCCGGCGGTGGCTGCCGTTTTTGGGGAAGTCATGTGCAGCACGTACAAGGCGTATGGATCGGTTGGGCTGGTGACCAATGGTGGGGGGAGGGACCTGGAGCAGGTGCGTGCACTGGGATACCCGGTCTTCACGGGTTCCACGATCTGTTCGCATGCTTACTGTCATATGCTTCACCTGGGACTGCCAGTTCGTGTTGGAGGCCTGATGGTGGACCAGGCCGACCTGCTACATGGAGATGCCAACGGGGTCACAAACATTCCGCCGGAGATTGCCTCGGAGGTGGCAGATATTGCCGACGACTTCATTGCCGCCGAGGAAATCATGCTCGATTATGTCAAAGCGCCTGGAGAAAAAGACCGGGAGGAGTTTTCCCGTCGACGCGAACAGTTCACTGAGGTGGTGACCGAGCTCAAGGCGCGTGTCAGCCGGGGTTAATTCGACGTGGACGGCAG
>JAPYUD010000303.1:0-4842 GCA_029936215.1 Pirellulaceae bacterium
GGTATTGGCATGGCAGAATTCTGCCGGACAAAGCTGGTCCAGGAGATGGATGCCCGGATCACCCGGATCAACTGCATTACAGGTGGTCATTCCACCGGCGCCATGGTGCCTCTCGATTACGAGACCGACCGCGAGATCCTGGATGTCGCACTCGTCTCCATTGGCCTGACCGAACCGCCCGACGCCCGATTCCTGTGGGCACGCAACACGCTCGATGTCGCCGAGGTCATCTGTTCTGATACTTACCTGCAAGAGGCCCAGCAGCGGGACGACCTGGAAGTTCTTAGTGAGCCACAACCGATGCCCTTCGGTGAAGATGGAAATCTTCCACAGATTGCCGAGCTGGAATGAGCCCGGCGGCAGCGTTAGTCAACAAGTGGCCACCTCGCGCGGGTTACTCGTTTCCCCCCAGAGGGCCAGGGGTTCCCTCGCGGCGCCGACAGCTTTTTCCGGCCGCCTGCTCATTCCTGCGGCTCCCGTCCTGCAACCTCTCCCCAGACATCCCTGATCCTCCTGTGGGCCATGGTGCCATAGACAAGCACCCCGCTGGCGACCAGGTAGAGCAGACGGGGCATGGGCGAGAGTTCCTGGAGGAAACGAACCTGGCCAAGACCATAGACAGAGATCCCCATCACCCCCGACGCCACCAGTGGAAAGACCAGTCGCCGCAGCATGTTGCCGGCCTGGTTACCGACCGTCCTGAAAGCAAACACCATGTAGGGGATGAAGACCACCAACACCATCACCAGGCTCAACCCCAGGGCGATTCCACGAACCTGTCCCCACGGTGTTTCTCCCAGGTATTGACCTCCCAGCAGGTAAGCGACGCCAATTGCCTGGGCCTCCAGAACCGTGATAAGCAACGAAGCAAAGAGCAGAACACGTGTTTTTCCCGCAGAAACAAGCAGGCTCCCGGTGATATTGATCAGGCCCTGAACGAGAATCACCGGCGCCAGTGCCGAGAGCAACCATCCTGCCTGCTGCCACTTTTCACCTCCCAGGACCGTCATCACGTCGGGTGCCACAATTGCCAGGCCGATTCCCGCCGGCAGCAGGATCGTAGCAACAAACGCGTAAAACCCACTAGCCATGGTGGCATGCAGTCGACGGTCAGGCCAGGCTCGAGAAAGCGCCGGTAACATGACTCCCGTGACGGGCGAGGACACCAGGTTGACCGGTTTCATCATCAGCTGGTAAGCCTGGGAGTACATGCCAAGTGCCTGTCGACCCAGCTCGGTTGATCCAAACATCACGGCAATCAGGATCTTGTCCAGGTTCTGCCCCAGGTAAAACAGCATGCTGCTCAGCGAGTAACTTCCCCCCAGCCGGGTTAACCCCTCAGCCGGTCTCCCCGCTCCCGGAGCCCCCGGTCGCCAGCTTTCCACGAACCAGGCCAGCACGCTTGTGACCGTTATTTCCACGTACTGCTGGATCACCAGTGACCAGACTCCCCAGCCATCGAAGGCTGCGACCACAGCAGCAACCACGCCCAGCAGTTGTCCGGCCACGCGGATCGCGACCAGTCGGCCCAGGAGCATCTTGCGTTCCAGGAGTGCCTGGTGGACAAGTCCCAGTGCCACCAGCAGCGACGTGCCAGCCAGCCAGCAACACAGTTCAACCAGTCGCGGATCACCATAGACTGGTGCCAACGCCCAGCCCATCAGTGCCGCGGCGGCGGCTGCCACCAGGCCCATTTTTAGACCCAGCCAGAAGATGTGCGTCAGCTGGCTCTCTTCCAGTTGCTCGCGCTGAACAGTTGCCACTGCCAGGCCCATGGTGCTCAACATGCGGGGAATCATGACCAGCGGCACTGCCATGCCGAGCAGCCCAAAGTCACCCGGCTCCAGTAACCGGTAGAGCACCGCCAGGGCTGCCAGCGAAACAAGCTGGCTGCCGAGCTGGCCGACAAGCACACTGCGCGTGCCCCCTCGCATGGAGCCGAGCAACCTGCCCGACCCCTCCTCGCCCAGCGATGTCTTGTTGTCTGCCATGGTTGTTATCCCGGTCCCTCTCCGGTTGGCCGGCCCACACTCTCTATCGACCATCCGTCCATCGGAAGATCAACCGATCACAATCCCGCACACCCTCTTGGCTCCCGTGACGGTCGATGATTGGATCTGGCTGTCAAGAACTTTGTCCACAGAAACCCCGAAAAACAATTCTGTTAAAACTTGCCTTAGCTTGGTTGACAATTTGTTGGCGCAAAAGACAATGTGTCACGTTACGACGTTAGTGGATTCGATTGTAAAGTTCATTTCAGAATCCCATCGCTTTTGACAACTCCTTAACTCTGAGGTCGGTTGTCAAAAATTCAGCAAGAAGTACACGGATTCCACAGCGCTACCGTTGCGCATATTCGCAAGCTTGATTGCTGGGAAGGGACCTGGGTGAAAACGCGATTCCCGAGACGTCGACAGTGTTCCACTTACCATGGGCACGGTGCTTTCCCGGGAAAGACCATTCGTAGGGTAAGACAGGAATAACAAGGAAGTTGCTGGTGAGGGTGTTCGCATCCCAGCCTGCAAAGATCGATACATCATGTTTTATTTAGTTTAAATCAGCTTTGGGGGGCGGCGACTGAAAGGAACGACAGTCGACGGCCACGGTCGAGGTTTGGAGGCCACCCCCAGGCTTTTTTGTTTCTGTGCAAGGATCGCACGGAAACAGGGCGGAGAGATTTGTCCCCCCACCGGGTACAATAATCTCCCGCCCATTTTTTATGCGCAGAACACAAAAACCGGGATTCTTTTCTTCGCACCAGGTTCCTCGTTGTTCATTTTTTGCTGTGGATTTTCTTCTCATGGCCAGTTGTCTGATTGCCCTTGGATCGAATCTTGGGGATTCCGCCAAACTAATAAATCATGCCTGCCTGGAAATTGAACAGCTCGCTGGGCTCGAGTTAATTGCCACCAGCACCACCCTCAAGACCGCTGCCGTGGGTGGCCCTGCCAACCAGCCACCTTTCCATAACAGTGCACTCCTGGTCGAGACCATCCTTTCCCCCCGCCAGTTGCTTACCGAATTCCTCTCACTGGAACAGCAGCTTGGTCGCCAGCGGGACGTTCGCTGGGGACCTCGTACGATCGACCTGGACCTGCTCCTTTACGACAACCTTGTGATCCAGACCACCAGTCTCCAGTTGCCGCACCCCCGCATGACATTTCGACACTTTGTCCTCGAACCGGCCTGCCAGGTGGCTGCCTCGTTTCGGCACCCGGTCAATGGTGCCCCCCTTGAACAGCTTTACCGGCATCTCAGGGTTTCGGAAAACTATATTGCCATCGCCGGTCCCGGGAGCAGCCTGCTGGCTGAACAGATTGCCGACCAGGGCAGATGCAAACTGGCCCCCGGCAAGCCTGGCCTTGATGACGATTTCCCTGACACCCTGCAGCAATTACTTCGTCACGACCCGTCAGGCTGGGTTGTCTCTGACGGTTGGGTCGACCAGTTGTTGCTGGACAAGGAGACGGCCCCGGCTAATGCGTGCTGGCACCAGCAGCGACAACTTGTTCCCCAGCCAAAAGTGGTGGTTGCCATCGAGCCCGCGCAGGAGGACCAGCGGAGGGCCTGGCGCCAAATCACTCACAGGCCACACGGGCTCCCCCTGCTGGCATTGGCAGCGGGTGACCTGGATGGCCAAATAGAAGAAGTCCGGGGGGCGATCGCTGCCGCCAGTGTTTTTTCGGAGCCGGAACAATGAACAAGCAGCCCCTGTTGGTCACTGATAGCCAGCAACTTTCCAGGCCACTGGAATTGCTCCGTGAGCAAAACGGGCTGCTGGGTCTTGTCCCTACCATGGGGGCCCTTCACGAAGGTCACCTCAGTCTTGTCCGCCGCTCGGTACAGCAGTGCCAGGCGACGATCGTGACAGTCTTCGTGAACCCAGCCCAGTTCGAGGACCAGCAGGACCTGGAAAGATACCCGCAACACCCTGCTCGCGACCTGGAACTGCTGGAGGGCGAAGGGGTCGACCTGGTTTTTGCACCGCCGCAGGCAGAAATCTATCCGGAGGGATTTAGCGACTGGGTTGAGCCACCCGCGGCGGCAACAAGGTGGGAGGGGGAACAGAGGCCGGGCCATTTTCGTGGTGTCTGTACCGTGCTGAAACAGTTGTTTGAGCGTCTGCCGGCTGATGTCGCGTATTTCGGCGAAAAAGATTACCAGCAATCTGTCGTCACCCGTCAGCTTGTCGACAAGCTGACGATCCCAATCCAGGTGGACGTCTGTCCTACGGTGCGTGAACACGATGGGCTGGCAATGAGTTCCCGCAATGCGTATCTTTCTCCGGCAGAACGTTTGCAGGCGACTGCTCTATGGAAATGCCTGCTGCTCGCCCAACAACTGGTCCAGGAGGGAGAAGCCAGCAGCCTCCGAATCATCGAAAAACTCACTCGCTTATTGGAAAGTGAACGCTTCGAGGTGATTGATTATGTGGCGATTGTAGATCCACAGACGCTTGAGCCGCGTGAACAAGTAGATGAATCCCTGCGTTTACTTCTTGCCGCCCGATTGGGAGCGACACGGCTCATTGACAACTCGCTTTTACCGATGCCGGGGCAATTAGACGAAAAGCCCGCACAATGAAACAGACGCTGATTAACTTTCCGCACGAGATTCTTGGCCTTCCACTTTTTGGTGTTGGCTGGCTACTGATTGCCTGGCTCACCTGGTGTCTGATCTGGGCCATCCTTGTCTGGAAACGACATGCATCGCTCGCCACGCTTCGCTCGCAACTCCCCGTCATCTTGCTGGCCACCGTTGCTATCGTGATCCTGATGCCCTGGCTGGAACCACGCGACGCTGCCGGCCAACCTGCTGGCATGGCAGTACGCGGCTATGGAC
>JAPYUD010000304.1:0-4840 GCA_029936215.1 Pirellulaceae bacterium
GAAATTCAAAGGACCTATATGAAAAGCTGGCGACCGGCACTCTGGCTCTATGGAGGCCTGGGACTGCTGGTGGCTGGATTCTTCTGGCTCGTCGTTCGAGATCGGCCGCAGCTTCATCCACGCTGCAATCAAGCGGAAGTGGCACTGATCAGCGGAGGGGTGGAACCGGATACCAGCAAAGAAATCGGAAGCATCCCACTGGGCGATATCGTAAGAAGTCCCAGCCTCTGGTTTTCAAGCATCTCCCAGATCGGGATCAATATCGGCTGGCTCTTTATTGGTACCTGGTTTCCCACTTACCTGCTGGAACAGCACCAGGTTCCGATCCTGGAACGGGGCACAATGGTCATGGTTCCATTTCTTGTTGGCTTCCCGGGAATGCTCCTGGGAGGAATCGTGACGGACAAGCTGGTTTCGCTGGTGGGCGTTCGCTGGGCTCGCAGGCTGCCCTGGATCATCTCCAAGTCCATCGCTGTTGGGGCGTTTGCCGTGTGCCCCCTGCTGGATTCCCCCTGGGCCGTTACCGCGATGATGGCAACGGTCGCATTCTGCGTTGACTTCGGTAATCCTGCCTCCTGGGCGTTCACCCAGGATGTGGGTGGAAAGCATGTCGGATCGGTCCTCGGTTTTGGGAACATGTGGGGCAATCTTGGAGCGGCGGTTTCACCAATCCTGCTGGCCTGGATTTTTGTGACTTACAGTTATTCACACATGTTCTATACCTGTGCCGGCCTGTTCGCGATTTCAACCATCTGCAGCTTTTTTATTGATGCCGCAACGCCAGTCATTCGCGAAGACAGGCACACTGGAGAGAGCATTGAGTGAACCAACCCTTGTCGGTAGCGGCGATTTTCGATTTGAGGCAGACAATGCCTGGGCCCAGGTGCCAGCCGAGGCGGCCTGGCAGGAGGCGGTCGGGGTGGCTGCCGATTCGGTGGGGCGCGTCTATGTCTTTAACCGTGGGCCCTCGCCGATCGTGATCCTCAACCGGGATGGAAGTTACGCCGGTGGCTGGGGCCAGGGAATCTTCAATCGCCCCCACGGGATCGTCGTGGACGACGAGGACAACCTGCTGCTGACCGATGACATGGGACACAGCGTGCGAAAGTACTCACCGGACGGGACACCGCTGATGGACGTGGGCCCATGTGGGACACCGTCAGAGACAGGGGTGGATGGGATGGACTTTCGAACCATCCGGGCTGGCTGTGGACCCTACAACATCCCCACGAACCTGGCCGTGGCTCCCGGCGGAGAACTCTATGTTGCCGATGGCTATGGCAATGCCAGCATTCACCGCTTCACGGCCGATGGCGAGCTGATCCAGTCCTGGGGAAACCCGGGAGATGGTCCCGGGGAGTTTAATGTCCCGCACGGGATCGCTGTGGATCACCAGGGCCAGGTGATCGTGGCAGATCGCGAGAACAGCCGGCTCCAGTTTTTCACCCCTGACGGCGAACGGGTCGATACCTGGACGGATGTTGTCCGGCCGACGCAGGTGGTTGTCGATCAGGACGGCAACCTCTGGGTCTCGGAACTTGGCACGATTGCGGGACTTTTCCCCTTCATGGATCCACCCGACAGCCCCGTCGGTTCTCGTGTCACTATTTTCTCTGCCAGTGGCGACCTGCTGGCTCGCTGGGGCGGAGGAGAGAATCCAGGTTCGCCTGGCGACTTCTTTGCAGCCCATGACCTCTGGCTGGATCCCTTCGGTGACCTCTACGTTAGCGAGGTCGTCTACTCGGCCGGTGGCAAGCATGGCATGGTTCCGCCGGATTGCCCCAGCCTGCAGAAATTTACCCGGCTCCCACCAGAAAGCGATGCGAATTGATGGCGGAGGAGGGAATCACGATCCTGGGGGGCGGCAACACGGCCTTTTCCGTGGCGGCCAACCTGCAGATGACCGGCGCAGCGGTCACGCTCTGCGAGATCCCCTCCTTTGCTCATATGGTGGAGCCGATCCTGGAAAGCCGGCAGATCGACCTGGACGGGGTGGCCGGGCAGGGGACCGCCACGCTCGAGTGCGTGACCACCGATTTCTCGGTCGGGCTTGCCCAGAACGAGCTGAACCTGCTGATCATTCCCGCCTATGGCCACCGTGCCTTTGCCGAGGCCTGCGCCCCGCACCTGGAGAGCGGCCAGGTGGTGGTCCTGATGCCCGGGACGCTGGGGTCGCTGGAGTTTGCCCGCATCCTGTGGGAGGCCGGGGCGCCGCCTGGTATCGTCCTGGCCGAGACCGACACGGCTCCCTACGTCTGCCGTAAAATGACTCCCACCTCGGCACATATCTGGGGCGTGGTGGGAGGAATGGGCCTGGGCGTGTTTCCTGGCAGCGAGAGTGAGCGGGTTCGCCAGCTGGTCGACCGCTGGTTCCCCGGGGTCCAGCTTTACGATCACGTGGTTGCCTCTGGGCTGGCCGCCATGAACCCGGTGGTTCACCCGGCCGGGGTGCTGCTCAACGCCGGCCGCATCGAGTACAGCGAGGGGGACTTTTATTTCTACAAGGAGGGGATCACGCCCGGAGTCTGCCAGCTGATCGAGGCGGTGGATCGGGAACGGTTGGCCGTGGCAGCTGCCCTGGGGGTGAGCCTGATCCCGGTCGACGAGGCTTTCCATGCTGCCGGCTTCGGACCGCCGGGAACACTGCTGGAGACGATTCACGGCAGCGAGATGCTGACCCGGCTGCGGGCGCCCGGGGCGCTCGATACCCGCTGGTTGACCGAGGATGTTCCTTACGGATTGGCAGTTTGGTCGGCACTTGGACAACAATATGGTGTTAGCTGTCCGACGATGGAGTCCCTGGTTGACTCGATCAGCACCCTGATGGAGCGGGATTTTTGGGCGGAGCGTCGCACGCTGGCCGACCTGGGAATCGAGGGCCTCGCGCGGGAACAGCTTGAGAGTTTACTGGCAGCCGGCCATGGAGACTGAGAAGGAGGAAAAGAACGATGTACCCGGATGACAAGCAGGCAGAGCAGATGCTGGCCGAGGCGATGGAGACGATTGACCGTTACTACCAGGAGCGGGGGATCTTCCAGGATCGTTTCGGGTTTGGCAGCTCACCGGCACTGGTGGTGGTCGATTTTGCCTACGGCTGGACCGACGAGGCCTATGCAGGCGGCACGGCCCGGCTGGACGGGCCGGTGGAGGCGACGGCCGAGCTCCTGCAGCTGGCGCGGCAGAAGGAGATCCCGGTGATCTTCACCACCAGCCCTTACCGCCCCGAAAGTGGTGACCAGCCGTTCAAGTCGGCCGCCGATCCCTCGGTCGAGTACCGGGCGTGGGATCCGCGGGCCTGCGAGATTGACGAGCGGGTGGCGCCGGGTGGATCGGACTACGTGATCGAGAAAGAGAGTGCCAGTGCTTTTTCAGGAACGCACCTGGCGGGCTACCTGGTCCAGCACGGTGTCGACACGGTATTGATTGCCGGTTGCAGTACGAGTGCCTGTATCCGGGCGACGGCGACCGATGCCAAGAGCCTGCGGTTTCGCCCCGTGATCGTCCAGGAGTGTGTGGGTGACCGCTCGGCAGTGGCTCATGTCTTCACGCTCTTTGATATCCAGGCCAGGTTCTCGGATGTCTGTGCACTGGCAGAGACGATCGAGTATCTTGAAAACCTCTAGAACAATGTCTGCCCCGGAGAGAGGCTGATGCCGGACAAGCCAACTTACGTGACGATGCCCGACGGCCATCCGAATGCTGTCTACAGCGTGGCTTTCATGCCGGATGGCAAGCGGGTGGTGAGTGGCAGCCTGGATCATGCAATCAAGATCTGGGACGTGGAAAAAAAGACCGCGGTGACCTTTGACGAGTCCCACGCCGATGGTGTCTCGGGAGTGGCGGTGGATCGCACGGGCAAGTGGATTATCTCCTCCGGCCTGGATAACTTCGTCAAGGTCTGGGATTCCTCCTCGGGTGCCTCGGAGGCGGCCCTTTCCGGTCACGGTGCCTACGTGGTCGGTGTTGCCGTGGCGCCGGTGGGCGAGCAGTTTGCCTCGGCCAGCCACGACAAGACCGCCCGGCTCTGGAATCGCGAGGGGCAACAGGCGGTCCTGGAGGGTCACTCTGATCTGGTCATTGCCGTCGCCTACCGTCCTGATGGAAAGCTTCTCGCCTCGACCAGCAAGGATGGCACGATTCGCACCTGGAATCTGAAGGGGGAAGCGCAAAAGACACTCTCCGGTCACGACGGGACGGTGGAGTCGATTACTTTCCTGCCGGACAACCGTCGCTGCATCTCGGCAGGTGCAGACGGCCTGTTGATGATCTGGGATGTGATCACCGGCACGCTGCTTAACCGCCTGCGCGGTCACGAGGGTTACGTCAAGAGTGTAGCGGTTTCCCATGATGGCAAGACGATTGCCTCGGGAGGCCAGGATGCCACGATCCGCTTGTGGTCGATGGCGGAGCTGAAGCAGACTCACCAGCTTGAGGGACACGGCAACACGGTCTACAGTCTCTCGTTTTCCCCCGACGGCAGGCAGCTCGCCAGTGGCAGCTTTGACAGGCAGGTCAACATCTGGACGCTCTAGACGCTGCCGCCGCGGATCAGACTTCTGGAAGTGGCTGGTACTTGTCGTGATCGACCAGGTAGCGAGGCCGTCCACCGAAGTCCTTGATCGTGGCACTGTTGATATCGATGCCGACGTTCTTGTAGAGAGTTCCGAAAACTTCCTGGAAATGAACTGGTCGGTCCACGGCATGCTCAGCATGGTGGTTGGTCGCGCCGATCACCTGGCCGGTCCGCATTCCACCCCCAAACAACAGTGCACTTCCAACTCGCGGCCAGTGGTCACGGCCTCCCTTGGCGTTGACTCGTGGTGTACGACCAAACTCACCC